>JBATYG010000531.1:0-2760 GCA_049673945.1 Occallatibacter sp. | reverse complement strand
GCGAGCTGCGCCGCTACATCGCCGGTGAGCCGCTGCGCAATGTCGTGCAGGCTGCTGTTTGAGAGGCGGCAGCTTCGGCGCGTCGCCAGTCGCGGAGACCTAGAATCGCAAGACCCACAAGAATCGCGTACAGGAGCGACGTAGCCCAGAGGCCTTTGTAGAGATACTCGCCTATATAGGCGAGGTCCACAACGATCCACAGCCACCAGTTCGCCGTGTGCTTGCGCGCCTGCCACCAGCTTGCAACGAGGCTGTAGCTTGTCAGCGTCGCATCCAGAAAGGGCAGTGCTGCGTGGAGCTGTCTGGCGATCACTCCCAGCACAACGCTGCCGGCTGCGCCCGCAATTACCGCGATGAAAATGTTGCGCAAGGGCAGGGAAACGACGCGAACCTCGCCCTCTTCGCGAAAGCCGCGCCACCAGTGCCACCAGCCATAAAGCGTAAAAGCCAGAAAAAACAACTGCAGCAGCGAGTCAGACAATAACCTCGCCCGATAGAAGACGACGAGATAAATCACGTCGGCCGCGAGTACGACGGGCCAGCAGACCATCGAACGGCGCGTCGTAAGCCAGATGCCGAGCACCGTCGCGATCACACCGGCAATCTCAAGTCCATTCGCAAAAATGTAGTTCATGATCGCATGCCAGCTCATCTCGTATCCTTCGCGCGGTCGCTGCGCCCCGTTTCAGCCCGCTGCCGCAAGGCATCGAGCAGCCGCTGGCCCGATGCGCTGCGCCACCACTGCGCGTGGCCCACCAGGTACTTGCCGGTTGCCAGGCGCGCCTTCTCGGGCGAGCGCAGCATGCCGAGAAAGTAGTCTGCCTCTGTGAGCGCAAATTCCGTGTGGCACAGCGCGGTCATCGGAGCCAGTGCGGCTGCTTCTTCCGGCGTGAGCGGTCTCACCTCTTCGTAGCCGTCGAGAAAGGCATGCATGTGATCAATGTGTACCGGAACAGTCTCACCATAGCCAGGATCATCCGGCAAAGCCAGCCACTCCACGATATTGCGCTCGATGGCATGCGCGAGATCGTGCACTGCATTGGTGCGGTCACTCAAGCCAAAATCGATGACCGAAGTTGCCCGAGCATCCGGCCCTGCATCGCTCCAGAAGAGGTTCGACGCGTGCAGGTCGTTGTGGGTCCACAGCGGCTCGAGCGATGAAAGATGGGGCAAGAGCTCGGCATGGAAGGGCGCGAGCAGTTCAAGAGCATGGCTGTAGTTGCGGTGCGCCGAAGCGTCTCGCGCAAGAGCAGGGCGCGCGGTGATATAGCGGATCATCGCGGCTGCCGCGTCATTTCCGGCGAAAATTGAAAAGCTAGCTACCAGCGGTCTCGGCCTGCGTTGCGGCACAGTATAGCCCTGTGCCGCCGCATGCAGGCGGGCCAGCATCCGGCCTGCGGAACGCGCGTGAGCGCTCGACCGAAACGGCGTCCATGAGTGCGCTTTCTGGTAGGCATCGACCCCCTCGGGAGTCTCATGTACTTCGTAACTCCAGTCGCCGTCTTCAATCGCCGTTTCGCCTTCGCCCGTCGCCAGCACCGCCGGCACAGGCAGGCCATGGCCGCGCAGATGGGCGATGAAGCGATGCTCTTCAAGCAGGCCCCCGCGGTCGCGCACCTTGCGATGATGCCGCTTCACAAAAACACGGTCGCTGCCCACGGCCACAACACTTGCCGCAGAGAGAGGCCGCGGGCTGATTGACACAATATCCACCGACCCACCGAGCCCAGGAAATTGCCGCAGCAACGCGCACACTTCATCCACAGCGAGGGGCCGCCAGTCCGCCTGGACCAGGGTCCCATCAAGCCCGTGTGATTGCGCCGCCACGCTCATCTCTCTGCCAATCCCATGCCGCCAATCAGAAACTGTAGTGAGCCGACACGCGCACCGTAGTCGGCGCTCCCTGGTGAATGAACGTATCGCCGTAATTCGCGCCGGTGTCTTTCCAATAGCGCTTATCGAGCACGTTATCGGCATAGAGCCGGAAGGTGATGCGTCCCCCCTCGCCACCTGGCGTGTAGCGTGCGCCGAGGCTGAAAACGTTGTATCCACCCACGCTCACAAGGTCGTCGCGTGTGGCCTGCTTGCGGGCGGTGTAATTCCAGCCTGGCATAATGTGCAGCCCCGAGGTGCGCGGCACCGCGAAATCAGAGAAAAGCGTGGACTGAAAACGCGGCACGTTGATTACCTGCCTGCCGTTGTACGCTGGTGTGCTCGAGTCATCTGAGCGCGCGCGAATCTCTGCGAGCGAACCAGTCAACTGCAGCCAGCGCGCGGCTCTTCCCTGCGCACTGGCTTCGAAACCGTCATGCGTTTCACGCCCATCGGACTCGAAGCACAGATCGCCCGGCGCGAACTCTTCGCCAAAGGCAAGATTGGTGGTGCAGAAGCTGTCTGGCTGCTGAATCACCCGCGGATAGAAGAACGGCTGCCGCATGTGGAAGTACGCCGCAGTCAGCAGAATCTGCCGCTCATACTTCACGCCCGCTTCAGTCTGTCGCGTGAAGAAAGGCTCCAGAAATTCGCTCGAGTTATCAACCCACCACGGTGCCTGAGGTCCCAGCGACATCAGTACGCCGTAGTTGCCGTAAAACGTGATGGCCAGCGTTGGAGAATACGTTGCGGCATACTGCGGCAGCCACAATGTGCGCGCAGATGTGTAGTTGAAGTCCGTCACGCGCAGATAGCGGCCGCCCGCAAGCACCGAAAAACCGCCGGGGATATGGACGCGGTCCTGGATAATGGCTGCGATCTGATGGT
>JBATYG010000530.1:0-1861 GCA_049673945.1 Occallatibacter sp. | reverse complement strand
CCTCTCCTTTGCGCGCCCTAGGCACTTCAGCTCCGCAAAACCGCCGCGATTGCTTTCATCGCACCGGAGGTCGACCCATCATGCGTTATTGGCTTGCATCTCTGCTTATTGCCTTCGCAATCCTCGTAGCTTCCACTCCATCCGGCGCCACCGTCTTCGCCACCGTGCGCGGCGTGGTTCATGACACGGAGCATCGCCCCATCCAGGGCGCAAAAGTCACGCTCCGCGCCGTGCAATCGGATTTCGCGCTAAGCGCACTCACAAATGCCGGCGGTGAATTTGAATTCCCACAGGCGCCCATCGGCGTCTACCGTTTGCGCGTCGAGTCTGTCGGCTTCGCCGCAGCCGGCGAGACCTTAACCGTCAGTTCCGGCACCAGCGCGCTGCTTCACATTCCCATGTCGCCCGCCGGGGCAAGCGAAACCGTCATCGTCAACGAATCTGACTCCGCAAACCTGGGCACCGACACAGTCACGCCGACGACGCTCATCACGCGTGCACAAATCGAACAGACACCCGGCGCAAGCCGCACCCTCAGCATGCAGATGATCACCAACTACGTGCCTGGCGCCTACATGACCCACGACATGCTGCACATCCGTGGAGGTCATCAAACCAGTTGGCTCATCGATGGCGTCTCCATTCCCAACACCAAAATCGCCTCCAACATCGGCCCTCAGATCGACCCCAAGGACATTGACCAGCTCGAAGTGCAGCGCGGAAGCTACGCCGCCGACATCGGCGACCGCACCTACGGCGCCTTCAACGTGCTGCCCCGCAACGGCTTTGAGCGCAATCGCGACGCTGAGCTTCTGCTTTCCGGTGGCAACCTCTATTCCGGCGAAGCGCAGATCTCGCTCGGCGATCATTCGGCGCGCACCGCGTGGTACACCAGCCTCTCCGGCTCCCGCTCCAACTACGGCCTCTCCACGCCTGTCCCCGGCGTTGATCACGACGCAACCAACTCGCAGAGCCTCTTTGGCTCCGTAATTCGCAACCAGACTGCACGCGACCAGCTCCGCCTTGACGGACAGTATCGCCAGGATTTCTTTCAAATCCCCTACGACCCCGATCCGAATGACTGGGAGCAGCAATCCGACTATTACAACTCCTACGGCCTGCGCGACAGCCAGACCGAGCGCGACTCCTTCGTCATCCTCAACTGGGTCCGCACGCTCTCGCCCAGGGCTCTCTTCGAGGTCGCGCCCTTCTATCACTTCAACCAGGCGAACTATGATTCACCATCAACTGACTTCCCCGTCGCGACGACCTGGCACCAAAGGTCCAATTACGCCGGTGCACAGGCTGACTTCCGCGAAAACATCGGCCCGAACAGTTTCTCCGGTGGCCTCTATTCCTTCTACCAGGGCGAGAATGATCTCTTCGGCCTCGTCGTGAACGACCAGAGTTTCACCTCCGGCTCCGTGCCGACAACGTCATCCGCCACCAACGCTGGACTAGTCGAGTTCCACTTCTCTGACCACCTCCGCGTCAACCGCTACATAACCTTGCTCGGCGGCATGCGCATCTCCAACTACCATGGCGGCTATTCAGAAAGTGCAGCCTATCCCCGCATCGGAGCCACCGTCGAGGTTCCTCGCCTGCACTGGGTCTTCCGTGGTTTTTATGGCCACTTCTTCCAACCCGCGCCAGTCCAGACTGTCTCCAGCGCCTTTCTTAACTACGTCAACAGCCAGCAGGGCGAGAACGTATTCGCCCCTCTGCCTTCAGAGCGCGACGAGGAGCATCAGTTCGGCGTTCAGATTCCATTAAAAGGTTGGATCGCCGACATCGACAACTTTAAAACCCGCGTCAACAACTTCCTTGACCACGCCAACGTCGATGAATCGAACATCTACTT
>JBATYG010000529.1:0-3010 GCA_049673945.1 Occallatibacter sp. | reverse complement strand
CCACCAGCATTGACGAGTATCTTGCCGAGCATAAGCCGGGTGATGTGGTGTCAGGCCGCGTGGTCGAGGAAACGGGCGGCGCGGCAACCGTTGAACTCGGCGAAGGAATTTTGGGAAAGGCGAAACCACCAGCCAGAACGGCGGCAGCTTCACCTGGAGACTCCGAGGGTTCGCAGCGCGCGGATCTGTCATCGCTTTCCTCGATGCTGCAGGCGCGCTGGAAGGGTAATGCCCCTGCACCGGCGTCTTCGCCTGAGGCACTGCGTGCGGGCCAGGTGCGGAACTTCAGGATCGTGAAGCTCGATGCGCTGACAAAACAGATCGAGGTCGAGTCGGCGTAGCTTCAGAGGTAGATTTCGTCGATGTAGCACCAGCGCCAGTCTTCTCCGCGCTCAGCGGACTGGATCAGCGGGTGTTGCACGGCATGAAAGTGCGCGCGTGCATGTCGGTTCGGCGATGAATCGCAGCAGCCCACGTGGCCGCACTCAAGACACATGCGCAGATGCAGCCATTTGCCGCCTGTCTTCAGGCATTCCTCACATCCTTTTGTTTGCGGCTTGACGTTCTTCAGATGATTCGCGATATGCGTGCATTGCGATGCCATCCTGCGCCTCCTCCTCGGATTCTTCTCTTCCATTCGATGATTGCGAAGGCCCTACCATGCCCAGTTCTTTGACCGTTCGACGGCCTTCTGCCATCGCGCCTGTCTTTCGGCCCTTTCGCCAGCCGGCATCTTCGGCTCGAAACGGACGTCGCCCTCGCGTTTCGTTCGCAGTTCGTCGGTGCTGCCCCAGAAGCCGGTCGCCAGGCCGGCGAGATAGGCTGCTCCCAGCGCAGTGGTTTCTGTAACGCGAGGCCGCACCACGGGAACCCCCAGCAGATCGGCCTGAAACTGCATGAGCAGGTCATTTACCGCTGCGCCGCCATCCACGCGAAGCGCGCCTAGCGGCGCATCGGCCTCACTGCGTACCACATCGAGTACATCGGCTACCTGAAAGGCAATGCTCTCAAGCGCCGCGCGTGCGATGTGGCCGGGATTCGTGTCGCGCCGCAGGCCGATAATCATGCCGCCTGCATGCGAGTCCCAGTGTGGTGCGCCGAGGCCCACGAAGGCGGGCACGAAAACAAGCCCTCCATTGTCAGGCACGCTCGCGGCAAGGGCCTCTACATCCGCGGACGTGCCGATAAGCCGCAGATTGTCGCGCAGCCATTGCACCACTGCTCCGCCGATAAAGATGCTGCCTTCGAGCGCATACTCCAGCCGATGCTGGGCACTTGCGGCAAGGGTGGTGATCAGCCGGCGCTTCGAGCGCATAAAGCGCGTGCCGATATTCTGCAACAGAAAGCAACCGGTGCCGTAGGTATTCTTGGCTTCGCCCGCACTCCAGCACAACTGGCCGAAGAGCGCAGCCTGCTGGTCGCCTGCGATGCCAGCGATTGCGATGCCGCTCAGGCCGAGCGATGTGGTGACCTCGCCGACGCGCTGGCTCGACCAGACGACTTCAGGCAGAAGGCTCTCCGGGATTCCGAAGAGGCGCAGCAGTTCGGTGTCCCACTCGCCCTCTGCGATGTTGTAGAGCATCGTACGCGAGGCATTGGTCACATCCGTGACGTGATGCGCGCCGCTCGTCAGATGCCAGATGAGCCAGCTATCCACGGTGCCAAAGGCCAGCTCGCCGCGTTCTGCGCGGTTGCGGGCTCCAGGCACGTTCTCCAGAATCCACGCGATCTTGGTCGCCGAGAAGTAGGGGTCGATGACCAGGCCGGTGCGGCTGCCGATTGTCTCCGCTGCGCCGCTCGCTTCGAGCGAGCTACACTGTGCCGCGGTACGGCGATCCTGCCATACGATTGCTGGATGAACAGGCTTGCCCGTTGCGCGGTCCCACACGATCACGGTCTCGCGCTGATTGGTGATGCCAAGCGCCGCCACATCGCGGGGACGCGCGCCGGCCTTGCTCAGCGCTTCAACGGCGCAGCCCATCTGGCTGGTGAGGATTTCCATCGGATCGTGCTCGACCCAGCCGGCCTGCGGATAGAACTGCTGAAACTCATGCTGCGCCACGGCGACGATCTCGCCCGCCGCATCAAATAGAATTGCCCGCGAACTGGTCGTGCCCTGGTCGAGCGCAAGGATATATGCCATACGTGCCGTCTTCCTTCGGCCACCAGTCAAACATGCGCGGCACGCGCGCGGCAAGCGGGACCAGCTAAATCACGTACAAGTCGACATATTCGTGTACAGGCGTCTGTTCGAGCTTGTCGCGATCGAGGGATATATCAAGGATGCGATCCTGCACATCTGCGGCGAAGCGCCGCTTCAGGTTCGTCCTGAACTTATCGACGAGCAAAGGCACACCCTCTTCGCGGCGGCGGCGATGCCCAATCGGATACTCAACGGCTTCCTCAATGAGGGTTCCGTCGTTCATCTCCACATGCAGAGCATTCGCAATCGACCGCTTTCCCGGGTCGTGATAGTCCGCGGTGTACTGCGGATTTTCGACGCATCCCATCTTCGCCCGCAGGGAATCGATGCGCGGATCAGAGGCGACGGCATCCTCGTAGTCCCCAGCCGTGAGCCTGCCGAAGAGAAGCGGAATCGCAACCATATATTGGACGCAGTGGTCGCGGTCAGCGGGATTCGCGAGGGGACCCTTCTTGTCGATGATACGCAGGCAGGCTTCATGCGTACGAATCGTGATGTGGCGAATGTCGGCAGCCGTCTGCCCGCGGTCAACGAGCCGCCGCCGGATCGCCATCGCCGCTTCAACGGCCGTTTGCGCGTGAAACTCTGCCGGGTAGATGATCTTGAAGAGCACATTCTCCATTACGTAGGAACCATAAGGCCGCTCGAAGCGAAAAGCATTTCCCCGAAACGAAACGTCATAGAAGCCCCATGTTTTTGCCGTAAGCACCGAGGGGTAGCCCATCTCGCCAGTTTGGGCCATCAGCGCCAAGCGCACCGCGCGGCTGGTGGCGTCGCCCGCGGCCCAGCTTTTGCGCGAGCCGGCGT
>JBATYG010000528.1:0-2641 GCA_049673945.1 Occallatibacter sp. | reverse complement strand
CACTATGACCTTGAGTCGATTCTGGAACGGAACTGGGCGAAGCTTGGGCCGGAATTGCAGGGCAAGATTCATATCTATGTCGGCTCGGACGATACGTACTTTCTGAATGACGCGGTATATCGCATGCAGGATTTTCTGGATTCGACGAAGAATCCGCCGTATGACGGCGAGGTGACGTATGGGCCGCGGGCGGAGCACTGCTGGAACGGCGACCCGAAGCTGCCGAATGCCTATTCACGGCTGCACTACAACACGCAGTATTTGCCGAAGATTCTGGAGCGCATTGAGAAGACCGCGCCCAAGGGAGCTGACCTGACAAGTTGGCGGTATTAGGGGACCGGGGACTAAGGGACTGACTGGGGACTGAGGACGAGGGACTGGGGCGCAGAAACTAATCGATACGGGCGAAGAAATGCTTCCGCTAAGCGAGATTGGGGCCGCTATACTGGGGTCCGGATTCACCTCGAGATTTCGACTTCGGAGACTTCCCTTTTATGGACCGCATTCGTTGCTTTGCCGGCGTCGCGCTGGCGTTGTGTCTTGGTTTGTCGCCCGTGTGCATGGTTGCCGAGGACGACGCCCCTCAGAGTAAGAGCTCCACCGAAAAGGCGCCTGAGAAGCCGCTGCAACCGGACTCGACAACGCAGGGTGCGGTAGATGTGGGCGGCCAGCATATTCTCTACACGGCCGTGGCCGGCACGCTGACGGTGGGCGGAACAGACATTGACGACGCCCAGCTTGGGCCGGATGGCAAGCCGGAACCGGGGAGCAACCTCGCAGAAACAGCCTCGAAGGATGCGAAGGATGCGCCAGCGATGGCGCGGATGTTTTACGTTGCCTACTTCAAGAAAGACGCCAAAGCCGAGAATCGACCGATCACGTTCCTTTACAACGGCGGACCAGGAAGCTCGACGGTATGGCTGCACATGGGATCGCTGGGACCAAAGCATGTGGTGACGAGCGGCGATGAGCACCTGTCTGGCGCTCCCTACAAGCTGGAGGACAACGCGAATTCCCTGCTCGACGTGAGCGACCTTGTGTTTATCGACATGCCGGGCACGGGATTTGGACGCCTGACGGGCAAGGATGCGGAGAAGGCGTTCTGGGGCGTGGATCAGGATGCGGGCGCATTTTCGCGCTTCATTGCGCGCTTTCTGACGAAGTACGATCGCTGGAATTCGCCGAAGTTCATTTTTGGCGAGAGCTATGGCACCACTCGCTCCGCAGTGCTGTCGAAGAGACTCGCAGACTCTTTCGGGATCGACGTAAACGGCGTGATTCTGCTGTCGCAGATCTTCAACTTCACGGTGAACATCGACGATCCGCGGGATAACCCGGGCGTGGACCAGCCCTACCTGCTGGCGTTGCCGACCTATGCGGCGACAGCGTGGTACCACAAGAAGGTTCCGCAGCAGCCGGCAGCGCTGGAGCCGTTTCTGAAAGAGGTTGAGGACTACGCGACGGGGCCGTATTCGCACGCGCTCGCGCAGGGCACAGACCTGAGCAGCACAGAGAAGCAGCAGGTAGCCGAAAAGCTGCACGAGTATACGGGACTGCCGGTGGATTACCTTGTGAGGGCGAATCTGCGCGTGAGCGGGGGACAGTTTACGAAGGAGCTGCAGATTGACGAGGGCCTTACGACGGGTCGGCTGGATACGCGGTTTTCCGGGCCGTCGCTGAACCCGATGAGCGAGGAATCGGAGTACGATCCGCAGAGCGCGGCTATCGGGTCCGCGTATGTGTCCCTGTTCAATGACTATGTCCGCAAGGATCTGCACTACGGAAACGGCCAGACTTATCTGCCGGAGGCGCAGTTCAGTGGATTCCACTGGGACAGCTCGCGCAACGGCGATCCGACGGCATTGATCAACGTGGCAAACGACCTTGCCGATGCGATGAAGACGAATCCGCGGTTGAAAGTGATGGTGAACGGCGGATACTACGATCTGGCGACGCCCTTTTATGCGGCGCTCTATGAGGACAAGCACCTGGCGATTCCGCAGTCGCTCACAAAGAACATCGAGTTCTCATGGTATGAGTCAGGCCACATGGTATATGTGCGCGAAGATAGCCTGAAGCAGCTGCACGACCGGGTGGCTGCTTTCATCGAGAAGACAGACAACGTGACGAAATAAATCGTTGTCGCGTAGATTCGTAGTTTCCCATGTCCCAGAAGCGGGACATGGGGCACCCATTTTCGAGGATTGAAGCTGGCGGCCGGTTACAGGGTTTTGCGGTAGATGAGGGCTTCGGTGCCGGCGCCGTAGTAGTGATCTTTGCGGCCCTGCTGAGTGAGGCCCTCCTTTTCATAAAGGCGAATGGCGGCGGTGTTTCGGGCATCGACGTGAAGCCATAGCGCAGAGGCATGCGCGGCGCGGGCAGAGGATTCGGCGTGGCGGAGCAGATCGGCAGCGATGCCGCGGCCGCGATGCCCGGGCAGAACCTCGATGGTCTGCAAGTAAGCGGCAACCTCTGCATCGCTCTCGTACCACTCGATGACGGCGAAGCCGGCCGGCTGCGCGTCAACTTCGGCGATCCAGGTTGCAGCGTCTTCGGCCTCGATGAGGCTGCGCAGATAACGGCGCGTGAAGCGGAGCGGCGGCTGGAAGCTCGCGGCTTCGATGGCGTAGAGCGCGGCAAA
>JBATYG010000527.1:0-1518 GCA_049673945.1 Occallatibacter sp. | reverse complement strand
CTTCTAGCGACGCTGCCGAACTGGGCGATTCAGGCGCCCGGCAGGCCGCAGCAATCTCCCGCGCCATCGCTCACTCAAGATCGGGATCCGGTGCGCTCACCGGATGCTGACCTTCCCGGCGCCTCTGTAGGTGAGCCGCTGGGTAAAGAAGGCAAGGGATATATTCTGCGCACGAACGTCGACGAAGTGGTATTGAATGCCACGGTCCTCGCAGGCACAAAGCTGGTTCAGAACCTGACAAAGGACGATTTTCAGGTGCAGGAAGATGGGGTGAAGCAGAACGTCATCAGTTTTCAGCACACTGACCTGCCGGTTTCGATCGGGCTCGTGGTGGATAACTCCGGTTCCATGGCCAAAAAACGGCCGGCGGTGAACAAGAGCGCGCTCGACCTGATTGCCGCCTCGAATCCGCAGGACGAGGCCTTCGTGGTGAATTTCTCGGACGAGGCGTTTATCGACGAGGAGTTTACCTCGAATGTAACCAAGCTTCGCGCCGGTCTCTCGCACATCGAGTCACGTGGGGGTACGGCGCTCTACGATGCCGTCGTGGCCTCGGCAGACAAACTGGTGGCAGACGGGAAGCGGCCCAAGCAGGTGCTGATCATCATCACGGATGGCGAAGACAACGCATCCACCCTGACGCTGGAGCAGACGATCCGGCGCGTGCAGCAGCTTTCCGGGCCCGTGATCTATTCGATCGGCCTGCTCTTTGGCGACGAGATGAGCCGCGGCGAGGTGCGCCATGCGCGTCGGGCCCTCGAGATGCTTTCCACTGAAACGGGCGGGATCGCATTTTTCCCCCGGACAATGGAGCAGGTGGACGAGATTGCCGCCGAGGTGGCGCGCGATATTCGGAGCCAGTATACGATCGGCTATCACTCCAGTAGCACCTCGACGGCGCAAACCTTCCGGCGTGTGCAGGTCACTGCGCAGGCCCCGGGTATGGGCAAGCTGGAGGTGCGGACGCGGACCGGTTATTTCCCGTCGGCGCGCATGATGCGCACGCCAAAACCGGCTGGGCAGCAGTAGCGCTCGCGGGGCAGCCGCGCATCATACCGTAGACTGGGAGCGCATGACATCCCGTCTCCAACCCTCCGCCTCGCCGTCAGTAGTTGCAGATATCACACAGCTTGTGGGGCGCACCCCCATGTTGCAGCTTGCGCGCATCGCGCCGCCGCCTGCCAGCGCGGTCTTTGCAAAACTTGAGTTTCTGAACCCCGGCGGCAGCATCAAGGACCGGGCGGCGCTGGGCATGATTCTGGATGCTGAAGCGCGCGGTCTGCTGCGTCCCGGCTCAACGATCCTCGAAGCAACGGCTGGGAATACGGGGGTGGGCCTGGCGCTGATCGGTGTGAATCGGGGATACAAAGTGAAGCTTTTTGTGCCAGAGGGATTCGCCGAAGAGAAGTGCATCCTGATGCGGGGTTTTGGCGCCGACGTGGTGAGGACGCCGGAAGACGAGGGGATGAAAGGGGCGATCCAGCGGGCCGAGAAAGCGGCTGCCGCGATACCGGGGGC
>JBATYG010000526.1:0-14647 GCA_049673945.1 Occallatibacter sp. | reverse complement strand
ACGTCGTCGAGGTCTTTCTGAAAATCCCCAATGAGCTGTGGCATGAGCTGAGGAACGAGATCAACAACCAGAATCTCGGGTTCTCGACGCTCGACTTTTCAGGCGAAGGCAAGAAGCGCAAGGCGTAAGGCACGCACCTCCCATCTACAGGTTTCCAGATGATCGGGCTCTCCTGCTTTGGCGGGATCGATATGGGTTGTCTCGCAGCCTGTGGCCGCAGAACTTCATCTGCTCGGCGACAGCCACGTTGGTCTATGGCCCATCGATGTCCCCAAATGAGAGGGCCGCGCGGGCCTACTTCTTCTTCGCGAGCTTCGCCGCCGGCGCCGGCTTCGCACCCCGCACGCGCTTCCTGCCCGGCAGAACTTTTTTGCGGCGCCGGACTGCAGCGGGCGCGACAAGCGGAACCGGCTTTTCAACGGTTCGCAGCAAGCCTTGCTTACCGAGCGTTGTATCGAGCGCGCGGACCATCTTGCGCAACACCTGGTTGACCGCTGTTTCCAAGTCTCTGGTCTGCGCGCTGGCGACGATAGGCTTCATGCGCGCGACACGGACCTCGACGAGGCATCGCTTATCGACTTTGCCGGTTTTTCCCCGATCGATGTCCGTGAGATGAATCTCGACGCGGGTAAGCTGGTCTGAGAAGCGGTCGAGAAGCTCGGTTGCCTCGCCCATGATGAGCTTTGCAAGTTTGGCATCCATGGCAATCGAGCTATCGCTGTTAATGAGGATCTTCATTGAGATTTCGCTCCGTCTGGAATCCTGATGGTCGTTGTACCCGTGCAATGATGAAATCGGATTCGCGCTGGTCCCTTACTGGTGGGGGAGGCCGGCGCCGGAAGGCTCGCTCGCCGGAACGGCAGGCGACAAAAGATAGGATGCAATTTCTCGAATGCGCATCGCGGCAGCAACGATTGCTGCTCAAGACGACGGCATGATTTCTCCTTTATCCAGCTCGATGCCTGGCACGAAAAAGCACGTCACAAGATCCCGCGTGCTCTCGATTGCCGTTTTTGCCCTGCTATCTGTCGCGTATTTCGGGTCGATCCGGTTCAAGAACCCTCGAAGATTGGATGTCGCGAGTCTGCACCTTCGCGACCTGGATGATCGTCCCATTCCACCGTCGCGCTTCGCCGGCAAAGCGACAGTGATCAACTTCTGGGCGCCATGGTGTCTGCCCTGCCGGGTGGAGACGCCATGGTTTATCCATCAGCAGCAACTGCACCAGAGCGATCTTCTCTTTATTGGAGTTGTTACCGATGAGGGCACTTATCGCGAGGCTCGCAGTTTCATGATCGAGCGCGGTGGCAACTACCCGCTGGCGAGGGCCAACGCTGCTTTAGATGATGCGGTCGGCGGCATTGCAGAGCTGCCCACCACGCTCTACATCTCTCGCGGCGGCCGGGTGGTGCATCTGGTGAGTGGCCTCGCACGCGAGGATCGCGTCGAGGCGTATGTACAGGATGCCGTCCATTCACAATGAAGGAATCTCGGTGAAAAGAGATCATGGCCAATATCCAGCAAATGGCGGCCAGCATGTCAGGCAATGGCATGCCGGGTAATCATCGTTGAGCGGTCCCCTCAAAAACTTCCGCGCCTGCGGAACACGCGGCGCTCAGACGGCGTGCGTGTCATGTTAGGTTTAGGCAAAGGAGCAGTTTGATCCCAACCCTATGCTCACCCGAATCGGAGTGTGTCTTCTCCTGGCCCTGACTTTGGGCCCAAGCCTGCTCGGCGCCGATTTTGCCATGAAGGTGACCGACAAGAACTATCTCGACACCCAGGGCTTCAGCGTATTTCTCTACGACAGCACGTACCATCCCGTTTTCGTAGACCAAAAGAATACGGCCATGGAGATGATCCTCCACGGCCAGCGCATCGCCACTAACGGCGACGTACGCCTGATGCCAACGCCCGAGCAATGGGATCTTGTGGCTACTCTCAAAGGGCGGCACGCAGACAAAGCGAACAAGCGTCTCACCGCCAACCTGGCTTTTCCGGCCTTCGATTTCAGCTACACCCTGGAAGTGGCCGCGGAACCCGGCGGCGTAAAGGTGAGTGTCAATCTCGACAAGCCTCTGCCAGAGAAACTGGCCGGGCGGGCGGGCTTCAACCTGGAATTTCTGCCCTCGATCTACATGGGCAAGGCTTACCTTGTGGATGGAACCAGAGCGGGCATCTTTCCGCGTACGCCGGACGATCCGATGATCAAGGTGTTGCCGCTGGCTGACGAACCGAAAAAGGCGTATTACCTGGAGGACTGGGACAAGGCCAAGGGATATACACAGCCGCTGCCGTTCGCCGAGGGCAAGAGCATCACTCTCGGAGTGGACGACGCGCTGGCGCGAGTCAACGTCAAGTCGGACACGGCCAACCTGATGCTGTTCGATGGACGCGACCGCGCGCAGAACGGATGGTTCGTGCTGCGCTCTCTGATCCCTTCGGGCAAGACCACAGGCGCCATCGTGTGGCACATCAGGCCGGACGTGATTCCAAACTGGACGAGACCGCCGGTGATCGCGCACAGCCAGGTGGGCTATGCGCCAGGCTTTTCCAAGGTGGCAGTGCTCGAACTCGACCCGAAGTACAACGGCCCGAAGTCGGCCAGAGTGCTGCGCCTGATGGAGGATGGATCGTACAAGCAGGTGTTCACGGGCCCGATCACGCCTTCAACGCCCTGGCTGCGGTACGTCTATTCGAAATTCGACTTCAGCCCGGTCAAGGACCCCGGCCTTTATGTCATCGAGTACGCAGATCGGCGCACGGCACCGTTTCCGATCTCCAAAGACCCTTACGCCAACGTCTGGCAGGACAGCCTGGACCATCACATCGCCGAGCAGATGGATCATGTTTCCGTTCGCGAAGGCTATCGTATGTGGCACGGCGCCTCGCACCTGGATGATGGCCGCATGGCGCCCGTGGTTGGGGAGCAGTTCGACGGCTGGAATCAGGGAACGGCAACGGACGGGAAGTACAAGGGCGGCGATCACATTCCCGGGATGAATGTGGGCGGCTGGTACGATGCCGGCGACTTCGACCTCGAAGAGCCCGCGCAACTCAGCGTGATTCAGAGTCTCGCTCTGGCGTATCGCGAATTCCATCTCAACTATGACGAGCTGACGGTAGACGAAGCCGCGCGTACGGTGGAGATGCACCGGCCCGATGGCGTGCCGGATACCGTGGAGCAAGTCAAGCATGGCGCACTGCTCATCCTGGCGCAGTTCCACAATATCGGCCACTCCATCCGCGGTACGCACGAACCGGATCTGCGGCAGTACACCCAGGTGGGCGACGGCGCCTCGAAGACCGACGGCCGCATCTATGACCCGAGCCTCGGTCCCAATGAAGTGAAGGGCGACTACTCCGGCAAGCCGGACGACCGCTGGATCTTCACTTCGACCAACCCCTTCTTCCAGTGGAACGCCATCGCGGCGCTTGCGGCTGCATCGGATGTGCTGAAGGGCTGGGACGATCCATTGGCAAAAGACTGCCTCGAAACCGCGATCAAGGCATGGAACGACGAGAAGGCTCACCCAACGCAGTTTCCAGCGGGCGGTCGCTTTGGCGGAGCGGCGCCGGCAGGCGGCGTGCTCGCCGCTTCGCAGGGTGTGGTATCTGGCGCGCATAACAGAACGGGCAATTCGGGCGCTGCCAATGGCTCCGGCGCAACGAGCGCACCGCCACCACCACCTCCTCCTCCTTCCGGCTTCAACCTTAAAGCCTTTGAAGCGACGCAGGACTGGGCCGCGGCTCTGGAACTGACCATTGCCACGCACGGCGCCGAGCCCTACCGGTCCCGCCTGAAGGAGTTATTTCCGCAAATGATTACTCCGCAGCAGATGGAGTCCCGTGGTTGGACGGCAGTCCGAGCCTTGCCTTATCTGGACGCGAGCGCGAAAGATCAATTGCGGGAAGCAACGAAGACGTACATGGCCGGTCTGGACCAAAAGTTGAACGCCACCCCATTCGGTGTGCCACCGAGCCTGGGCACCTGGGGCGGATCGGGAGCAGTGGTTGACATGGCAATCCGGATGTACTTTCTGCACAAGGCGTTTCCGGATCTTGTGGGTCCCGAATACACGCTTCGCGCCGTCAATTACATTCTCGGCACGCACCCGGTTTCCAGCACTTCGTACGTAGCCGGCGTCGGTACGGTCTCAAAGTTGAAGACGTACAGCAACAACCGCGCCGACAATGCTTACATTCCGGGAGCCGTTATTCCGGGATACATCATCATCAAGCCGGATTTTCCCGAGTGCATCGACGATTTCGGATTTCTCTGGTTTGAGGATGAAGCCGTCGTGGCCGGATCGGCAAGCTGGGTGGTGGCCGGCAACGCTGCGGAGGCGATCACCAGGGAGTCGAAGTAGGACCACACAAGCGCGCCTTGTTCCTCTAAATCGAGAGCGACAGATTGAGTGCTCTAGGCGCGCTTCGTTGTCGCGGCTGCCATGTAAGACTGACAAAGGAGGACGAGCTGTTCTCGCGATTTGCGAACCGTGGCAGAGGTCGGTCTAGTCTCCAGCAGAGAGCGCATTGCTCCCACCATCGCCGCAAGCATAATGCCGATGGCGAATTTGTCGGGTGGCGTTTCGGCATCTGGCGCAGTCTCAAGCATTGCCTCAATGGCTCTCCGCGACCGCTGGCTGATCCGTTTGATCAGCGCAGGCCCACCCACATCAGCCGATATTCGGTAGAGTGCTACGGAGATGTCGGCGCGCTCCATCTTAGCGTTCACAAACGCTTCGACCATATCTCGAATCATTTCGGTCAGCGGCTTATGACACGCGCTCTTACAAGCATCCTCAACCGTTGCCGCCACGTTATTCAAATGATGCTCCAAAACCGCAAATAGCAATGATTGCTTATTGGGGTAGTACTGATACAGGGTGCCTACGGAGACGCCGGCACGCTCGGCGACCCGTGTTGTCGTGAAACGCTCTGCCCCATGGCTCAGTAAAACCTGAATAGCCGCCTCGGAAATTGCTTCAACCGTGACCGTCGACCTGGCTTGAATGGGCGTCTTTCTTGGTTCAAATGCAACGAGGGCATCAGCCAGCATATGCGAAGTCCAAACCTGAAGAATCCTTCATCCAATGATAGTAGCAAGGAGAAACCATGATTGAACCAAGTGGTCTCGCCGGCAGTTTCACTCTGCCTGACACATCGATATCGCTAAACAGAATGGGTTACGGCGCCATGCAACTTGCCGGCCGAGATGGCGACAAGTTGGTATGGGGACCTCCCAGAGATGTCGAAGGAGCCATCGCTGTTCTGCGAGAGGTCATCGCGAGCGGTGTGAACCATATCGATACCGCTGATTTCTATGGCCCCCACGTCACGAATCGGGTCCTGCGAAAGGCGCTATTCCCCTACCCTGGTGGACTGGCCATTGTGACCAAGGTCGGCGCCCGGCGCGGCACAGATGGGTCATGGATTCCGGCTCTTTCACGCGAAGACCTAACTGCGGCGGTCCATGACAATCTCAAGAATCTCGGCATGAACACCCTCGATGTCGTCAACCTTCGAGTTGGCGGAATAATGGGACCGTCGGAGGGGTCGATTGAAGAACCGATTACCGTTCTGGCCGAACTCCAACAAGAAGGCCTGGTGCGTCATATCGGGCTCAGCAACGTCACGACGGCGCAGATCGCGGAAGCACGACACATTACTTCGATCGTCTGCGTGCAGAACATGTACAACCTGGCACACCGAACCGACGATGGCTTGATCGGCGATCTTGCCCGCGACGGCATCGCCTATGTGCCATTCTTTCCACTCGGCGGCTTCAATCCATTGCAGTCGTCCGCCTTGTCTGGCGTCGCCGCGCGGCTCGGGGCCACACCAATGCAGGTTGCGCTTGCGTGGCTTCTTCAGCGATCGCCCAACGTCCTGCTGATTCCGGGCACATCCTCTATCGAGCATCTCCGCGAGAATCTCAAGGCGGCGACCCTGCAAATCCCCGCTGAAATGCTTGCCGACCTCGACGCAGTATCCCCGCAAGACCACGCCGCGGTTCCAATCGTGCGGCATACGTAGTCAACGTATGTGTGCGGGGAACCGGGCGCCGGTGTGGGTGGGGCCGGCGGTTTCTCCTGTTTCAACGGTCGGTTCCATATCGATTTCTTGTACGATGCTGGCGACGCGCCGGTATGAGTCCAAGCGAGCGGCGTGATCCCAGGTGTCGGTGACCACGATCACTTCGTCGGCTCCGGTGGTCGCGATCAACCGTTCCATGCCAGCTTTTACCGTGGACTCAGAGCCTACGATGGCCGCGGCCAGCCTGCTCTCCACGGCGGCGCGCTCCCAGTCATTCCAAAGGGCATCCATCGAATCGACTGGAGGCAGCAATTCTACTGGTTGATTGCGGATGAGGCGGAGAAACCGCTGCTGCGGTGTGGTGAAGAGCCGATGCGCTGCCGCGTCTGATTCCGCGGCAATCACGGGAACGCCCACCATTAACCATGGGTGCTCGAGCACCTCACTGGGACGGAAGTTCATTCGATAGAGTTGTGCGGCCTCGACCAACATATCTGGCGCGAAGTGCGCGGCAAAGGCGAAGGGCAGCCCCAGCATTGCTGCCAACTGCGCGCTGAAGCCGCTCGACCCGAGAAGAGTTATGGGAACGCGGCTTCCCTGGCCGGGAATGGCTCTGACAACCTGTCCAGACTTTTCCGGGCCCAGATATGTCCGCAGTTCCTCAAGAAGCGCGGGGAAATCGTCGCCGCTCTGACGTGAATCGCGCCGGAGAGCGCGCATGGTATGGAAATCGCCGCCCGGCGCGCGTCCCAGGCCGAGATCGATTCGTGCGGGATAAAGGGCCTCGAGTGTGCCAAACTGTTCCGCTACCACAAGGGGAGCGTGGTTGGGCAGCATGACGCCGCCGCTGCCGACGCGAATTGTCCGGGTCGCCGCGGCCACGTGACCAATCAGCACCGGCGTCGCTGAGCACGCCAAGCCCGCGATGGAGTGATGCTCCGCGAGCCAGAACCGGCGATAGCCCCACTGTTCGGCGTGTTGGGCGAGGTCGACGGACCGCGCGATCGCGCTGCCGGCCGACTCCCCGGTCTGCATACTTACAAGGTCCAGCAAAGAAACAGGCAATCCCATAGAGAATTAGATGAATCGATGGCCGACTCGATTCCGGCTGGACAAAGTTGATCAAATCAACAGGCGCAGATGAGTCTGGCGTGCCTGGGCGCGAAGAGCCGCAGCAAGGGGCTCTGGCGCTTCAGGTGATTTTTAAGAGGGTGGTAAACGATCAAAATCTCGAAGATGCACAAAGACTGCAGCAAAAGGCAGACTCTTAACGAACATCGAGCTGCAGCTCGCTCACGCCCCGCGCAATAAAGTCAGGAGAATTGGTACTTCCTGAACCCAGCCGCGAAGGGACAGACGTTCGCGAGGCAAGTCAAGATAAAATACCGCTTGCGATGCGGCTGCCTCTTCCCAGGTCACGGCGGGTCATTCTGGGTTTATTCCTCCCGCTGAGCATCTCCGTTTACCTTTTTGCTCAAGAGTCCTCCGCCAGCTTGAGGCAGGCGGATGCGGACTATCGTGAAGGGGTCGCCGCTCTCAATCAGAACGACTTGAAAACAGCCCAAACGAAGTTTGAAGCTGTAGTCCGTCTGGTCCCATCGATTCAGCAGGGGCACAGCGCGCTCGGGGCTATTCTGGTGCGCGAAGGGCAGTGGGCTGCGGGAACGCGCGAACTCGAAAAGGCTTTATCACTCAAGCCCGACGACTCCTCGGCACAATTAAACCTGGCAATGGTCTATGTGCAAACCGGCGCAACCGCCAAAGCTGTTCCACTTTTCGCCAAGCTCAAAGCAGCTGCAGATGCGGAGCGGCGACCGCTGCCTTCATCCGTGCTCGCGGCGTATGCCCGATCGCTTGATGCAGCCGGCCAACGTGCTCCAGCGATGGCGACGATGCGAGATGCAGTTGCGCGCGACCCCGGCAACGCAGAGTTGCACGATGAACTTGGGTCGCTCTACGCACAGCAAAGCGCCTGGCCAAAGGCAGAGCATGAGTTTTCCGAGGCGATTCATCTCAAGGATGACTCCGCTTTGCCGCATTTGCATCTGGGCTTCGTCTTCCGGGCAGAGCGAAATGGCGAGGCTGCCGGCGAATGGATGAAGGCATACCGTCTTGCGCCATCCGATCCGTGGGTCGTCCTGTCGGTAGGAAATGCGCTCGCCGATGCCGGTCAGGATGACCAGGCGGTTCCGGTTCTCGAACAAGCAGTCAAGCTTGAACCCAAGTCGGCGGCCGCTGCCTATCAACTCGGGCTGGTGTTGCAGCGGGTAAATCGGGTGCCGGAAGCGATTCAATGGCTAAAGCGCGTGGTCGAAGTTGATCCGAAGAATGCCGAAGCGCTTACCAACCTTGGAATGGCATTAGCACAAGCGCATCGGGCCAGGGAAGGAGTTCCTTACCTTCAGCGAGCGATTGCGTTGAAGCCCAGAAACACGACGGCGCATCAGGACCTGGCGGCTGCGTACCTTCAGATCAACCAGATTGCCGATGGCATTGCCGAATTGAAGACCGCGATCAAGTTATCGCCAGACTGGCCACAACTGCATTACGATCTGGGCGCCGCCTACAAATTGGAGGATGATGCCGCTGATGCCATCCCTGAATTGGAGAAAGCCGAGAAGCTGAATCCCACCGGCTACGAGGCGTCGTTTGTTCTGGGTCAGCTTTACATGCAGGTAGCACGCTATCCAGAGGCTGCAGCTCAGTTCGAGACATCACTCAAGCTGCATCCGAAGAACGGAGATGCATGGTCGAGCCTTGGCAGCATCTACAACAAGCTCGATCGTCTTCCCGAAGCCATTCACGCATTGCGAGAAGCCATCAAGGCTCTTCCCGGCCAGGCGGATCCCCACCTCATCCTGGCGTCAGTGCTGGTGAAACAGGGTCAGACTGCCGAGGCCGCCGACGAGCGAAAGACCGCTGCCAACCTGATGCGCGCTCACATGAATCTGCAGCGCGCCGAGGTTGCAACGAACTCCGGAAAGTCGCTCATGTCGAATGGCAAGCTGGACGAAGCCATTGCTCAGTTCCGCGACGCAATCTCATTTGATCCAAGCTACGTTGAGGCGCATGAGGAACTCGCAACAGCGCTGGAGAGGCAGGGCAAGACAGCGGAAGCGCAGGCTGAGCGGGCCCACGCCAAATCTCTCGCAACTCCGGTGCAGTAGCCACGCGGCGCGTGCAGTGTACAACGGTCGAATTTTCGCCTATACTTTTTTGGCACTTGCGGCATCTTCCCCAGGGTGACCCACTTTGCCGAGCAGCCTCACAAGGCGCTTCTTTCTACTCCTGTTTGCAGGTGTGGCCTGCACCCTGTCTCAGAGGGTGCTGCAGGGAGCGCAGGATACATCTGCCGATGAGGCCCGAGCACGCAAGGCTTACGCAGACGGAGTGCGCGCTACCTATAACTATCCATTCGCCAAGGGGAATATTTCTCTTCCAGGGAACGCAGCCGTTGAGGGTAATGACTTCGTTCAGCAGAGCGCTTTCCCGGACGCGCAATACTGCGGTCATTGCCACCAGGAGGCATATCATCAATGGCGCCAGGCGCTGCATTCGAATTCCTTTCGCACGCCGTTCTATCGCACCAGCGTCAACATACTGCTCAGGACCAAAGGCATCGAGTTCTCGCGGCATTGTGACAGTTGCCATAACCCGATTGCGGTACTTGATGGAGCACTGAATACCGATTCAACAATCGATCGTCTCCCCGACCGCGACGGGCTCACATGCACCACCTGCCATTCCATTCAGAGCGTTCAATCCAAGCTCGGCAATGGAGGATTCGTGATGGGGGTGCCTTCTGTTCTTGTAGATAAGCAGGGAAAGCGAATTCCTGGTATCGTTCCCGACTCCGAGATTCTTGCTCATCTTGATCGGCACTCGAAGGCGGTGATGCAGGATATCTATCGAACCCCGGAATTCTGCGCCGCGTGCCATAAAGCAAACTTGCCTCCAACATTGAACGACTACAAATGGATTCGCGCATTTTCTGCTTACGATGAGTGGCAGAACTCGAAATTCTCGAATCGCAATCCGCTCACGTTCTACACCGCGGACTTTGCCACCTGCCAGAACTGCCATATGAAGCGCGCGCCAAACACGCTGCCCGAACCTGGAGCAAAGGATGGCACATTTGCATCGCATCGATGGCTGGCTGGGAATACTGCCGTCCCGTTCTACTACGGATTCGGCGAGCAACTCGATAAGACAATCGAATTTCTCAAGACCGGGAACTATCTCAATGTGGATATTGCCGGGCTCAAGATCGGCGAGAGTGGAAGGCTGATCGCGCCGATTGGAACAGTCCCTTTCACCCTGCGCGCGAACAATGAAGTCGAAGTGCTCGTGGTGATTCAGAACAAGAATATCGGGCACTCGCTGATCCCGGAAGTGCGCGATCTGTACGAAGCCTGGGTGCAGTTCACGGCAACGGATGCCACTGGCGCCGAGATCTACGACAGCGGGTTCCTGGAGCCAGATGGAATGCTCGAACCCGGCGCTCACAGCTTCACGAACCGACCGGTGAATGTGATCGGAGATTTCGTTGACAACCACGCCGTGTTTGCAATCCACTCAACGGCCTATGACAACACCATTCAGTCAGGAAGGTCGGGGCTGGTTCGCTATCAATTCCGCGTGCCTCCCGATGCAAAGGGGCCGATTACGGTTCGCGCGCGGGTGAACTATCGGCATCTTCGCCAGAGCTACCTGAACAACATCTTCGGTCCTGACCATCCAGCGTATCCGGTGGTGGAGATTGCATCCCGCAGCCGTATTTTGAATATTGGTGAAAACCAGCCGCAGAGCCCGCTTGCGACTGACAATCCGGATTGGATGCGCTGGAATAATCTCGGCATTGGCTACCTGGATCAACTGCAGTATGCCGACGCGATTCATGCCTTTGAGAGTGTTGTTCGCTTGCGCCCGGAGTACAAGGACGGATACATCAACCTTGGCTTAACGTACATCGAGTGGGAGAAGTATGACGAGGCGCGTGCTCCGCTGGAGAAGGCGCTTGCATTGCGCCCCAACGATCCCCGTGCGCTTTACTATATGGCGCTTGTGGAGCGGCGCGAGCGGCACTCCGACGCCGAGATTGCCGATCTTGAGAAAGTTGTAGCGCAATATCCAGCATGCAGAGACGCACGCCGTGAGCTAGGTATCTCGTACTACCAACGACACAGGCCAGATGATGCGATCGCGCAGTTCAAAGCTTTGCAGGCAATTGACCCCGACGACCTCGCCGCGCACTACAACCTGGCGATCCTCTACCGCCGCAAGGGCATGAAGCAACAGGCCGAGGTGGAAGCAGCTCAGTACAAAATCAAACGGATCGACCCCGGGGCCCCCACATATTCATTGAGCTATCTTCGCAAGCATCCTGAAATCTCGAACGAAAGCGTACCGTGGCACGTGCACAGCGACTTGCACAATCGGCCCGCCCAGAGTGCCGGTGGCGGAAACGAGTAAGGAGGAAGGACACTTTCCCTGGTCCATTGCGATATGAATCGCCGCGCGTTTATCCGCTCTCTTAGCCGCACGGCTCTGGTGTTGCCGTTTGCCGATATTGTTTCCCTTGCACAGCAGGCAAATCCACCGGCTCCAAAAATTGGCCCTCAGGAGCGCGTCTACGATGCAAAACCTGCACCGCCGCCGCCCGGGCCCAGGTCGCCCATCGAAGGCACTCCGCTCGGCGTGAGTTTTGTCGATGTTGCGTCGCAGGCAGGCCTGACGGCAAAGACCATCTACGGTGGCGAACACCACAACAAGTACCTGCTTGAAACCACAGGCTGCGGCCTGGCGTTTTATGACTACGACAATGATGGATGGGCCGATCTGTTTTTTGTGAATGGATGGCGGCTCGAAGGCTTTCCCGCGGGACAGGAACCATGCTGCAGGCTGTTCAAGAACAACCGCGATGGCACGTTCACAGACGTGTCCAATGGCTCGGGCCTCGAACACAAAACCGGTTGGGGCCAGGCTTGCTGCGTGGGCGATTACAACAATGACGGCTTCGACGATTTGTTTGTTACCTACTACGGCCAGAACGTTCTCTACCGAAACCATGGAAACGGGACATTCACTGACGTGACCGCACAGGCCGGACTCATTCAGCCCGGGCCGAAGACGCGATGGAACAGTGGATGCACTTTTGTCGACTATGACCGCGACGGGCATCTCGATCTTTTCGTTGCCAACTACGTTGACTTCGACCTGAAGACCGCGCCCAAGCCCGAAGATGGTCCTTGCACATACAAGGGAATTCTGGTCGCATGCGGTCCACCAGGGCTGCCGGGCGGGAAGAATATCCTCTACCACAACAACGGCGACGGTACGTTTGTCGATGTCAGCGAGAAGTCCGGCATGTGGACCGCCGTGGGCACCTATGGGCTGAGCGTTGCTGCGTCTGATCTGGATAACGATGGCTGGCCTGACATTTATGTGGCGAACGATTCCGCGCCCGCCACGCTCTATCTGAATCAAAAAGACGGAACATTTCGCGACATCGCGATCGAGGCCGGCGCAGCACTGTCCGCCGAGGCCAAGCCGCAAGCCGGTATGGGCGTTTCCATCGGCGACTACGACCGCACTGGCCGCTTCGATGTTGTCAAGACGAACTTCGCGGGGGACACCGATTCACTTTACACCAACCTTGGAGACGGAAACTTTGAGGACCGTACTTACCCAAGTGGGCTCGGCGTGAACACGCGGTTGCTCGGGTGGGGCGTGGGATTCTTCGATATGGATAACGACGGCTGGCTCGATATTCTCATGTCAAACGGGCATGTCTATCCTGAAGTGGATAGCTCAAACGCCGACCTGAAATACGCGGAGCATAAATACCTCTACCGCAATCTGCGCAACGGCCGCTTTGAAGACGTAACCGACAAAGGCGGACCGGGAATTCTCGAAAATGCGCCCGCCCGGGGTTGCGCTTTCGGCGACTATAACAATGACGGCAACATCGACGTTGTCGTCAACTGCATCAATGCTCCTCCGCAGTTGTTGCAGTGCGACTCGACCCTGAATCGCAACTGGATCAAGATCAGGCTTGTAGGAACGAAGTCCAATCGCTCTGGAATCGGAAGCCGCGTCACGGTAACGGCGATGACCGGATCAAATGGAGACCGTCCTCTCGTGCAGATGGACGAGTTGCGCAGCGGAGGCAGCTATTTTTCGCAGAATGATCTGCGTCTTCATTTTGGATTGGATCAGGCGAAGCAGGTGGATCTGGTTGAGGTTCGGTGGCTGAGTGGTCAGGTTGATCAATTTCGCAGCCTCGATGCAAACCGTCTCTACGTATTGCAGGAGGGCGGAAAGATTATCAAGTCGGAAACACTCACGCCGGCTAAGCCAAAAGTGTAGGTGCGCTGTGATTGTGCGCTGCGCTCTGCTCGTGATCATTGCCGGATGCCTTCCTCTCATGGCACAGACCCAGGCCCGCTGTCCCTGGCTTTCGACCGGGAGCGCAGCAACTGCGCTCGGTGGCGATGTTACGGTCACTGCCAGTTTCGAGAACAACTGGCAAGGCTCGTGTCATTTCGCACTCGCGCTCCCTGGCTCGACACAGGCGATCGACATACAGGTAAGCAAGGTGAACGCACATCCGTGCGCGGATCGAAGCGTTAGGATCAGGGCATTAGGCAACGAAGCTGTGCAATGCCGGCGTTCGATTTCCGGCGAGCCTGCGGCCACGATTGCAGGAAGAGTGCGGGACACCTGGTTCGAAGTAACCATGATCGGCGCACGTGAAGCCGCTTCCAGGCCATCCGATGCCACGCCCTCCAAAGATCCATCTGGCGCAACAATGCTCGAACAAATTGCGGAGCAGGTGGCTGGGAATCTCTATTAACTAGATACGTTGATTGACGCGCAGCGCTAAGGCTTGATCCTCATCCCAGCGCGCTTCCCTACGATACCCGCGAGCGCGCGACACGGCCTCGCGTGGATACGTTTAACCTGGATCGATTGCTCGGTCAAGAAACTGCGCTTGCAACCGTCTACTTGCACCTGACCTGATCGAAGCGAACAACGCAGAAAGGTCTTTTAGCGTGCTTCACGCAGCCGGCGGGATGCGTTTGAACGGCCGGCGGTGGGAGCGGCGTTATCGGCGCAGAGGGCTCAGCGGCTTGCGGCGCTGGACGGACGGGCAAGGTTACCGCCTGCAGCAGGCGAAGGCGCGCCTCTTCCGCTTCGTCCCAGTTATGGGTTCTGGCGCTCCGGCGGATGAACTTGCCATTGACGGATCCCAGATCCACTTCGAGCAGTTGCAGCGGCGCCAGTCTCTGTCCCCGCGTTCTTACAGTCAGAATGATGGCGGGTATAGACGGGAAGCATTTCGACCCCGACTCCAGTGGGATTCTGCTTCGATCGCTGAATTCGGGCAAATCAAAAAAGGGGCGACTGTACGGTGACTGTACAGTTCCCCCATGATTTATCCGTCTGATTGTCTAACCTCTTGGCAGCAGGCTGGTTAGATATGGGGAGGCGGCGGGTGTCTGTGGAGGCGGCGGCTATCGAACTGAAACGAAACAGCCTCTAGTTATGCGGCCTTTGTCAGTTCTTCACATTCACGTAGCCGCATCTGGATCACGAGTGCATAGTA
>JBATYG010000525.1:0-1535 GCA_049673945.1 Occallatibacter sp. | reverse complement strand
ACCGACTGGGGCACACGCGATATCGCGGATACGGAGAAGATCTACGACGGCATGAGCTATCACCAGGGCTCCGTGTGGCCGCTCTTCACCGGCTGGGCCGCACTGGCCGAATACCGCGGCAACCAGCCTCTGGCCGGCTTTCAGCTCTTAAAAGAGAACGCGAACCTCACCACCGCGCAGGATCTGGGCGCCGTGACCGAGCTGCTCTCCGGTGATTTCTTTGTTCCTTTCGGCCGCAGCACAAGCCACCAGCTCTGGTCGTCGGCGATGGTGATCACCCCGACCCTGCGCGGCCTCTTCGGCATCAGTGTGGATTCGCAGTCGAAAACCGTCATGGTTAACCCGCATCTGCCGGCGAACTGGAACCACGCCGAAATCAAAAATCTACCGATCGGCGGTCAGACCGTCGACCTGCATTTTGTCCGGGATAAAGGAGCGGTCGTTGTCTCCCTCGGCGGCGCAGGCGGGGGAATCACGCTGCTCACAAGCGAGCCCGAAGCCAGAAGCGCGCGGCCCGAAGGCAAAAACACGCACAGCGGGCAGCAACTTCTGATTCCAGATCAACCAGTCCAGATTGTGCCGGTGTTTCAGCCGCCATTTCCAGGCGGCCGCGCGCAATTTCCCCGCATCGTAAACGAGGAATATAGCGGCAGCGCCCTTACACTCACCATCGAAGGCCCCGCAGGTAGCGAGGCGCGCTTTCCCCTTGTCCTCTCCGGGCCTGTTTCGACCGGGAGTGGAGTCAAGCTCCGCGCTACCGGCGCCGATCTGCTTGCTTCAGTCCCCGTCGAAACAGGCGCTGAGCCAGCCTCTCCCGGCAAATCAAGCAGACCAGCGCGGCCTCCTGTCTCGCAGGCGCCGGCTGCAATCGGCGTCCACTTCCCGCCCGGCACGGGCTGGCAAACCGTCACGGTCAGGCTTGACTGGTAAAAAGGTAAAGACGGGGCTGGTAAAGACGGGCTGAGGGTATGCTCAGGCAGAGTGGCTCTGCGTCATCCAGTCGGTGCGGAATTTCCGCGTCGCGTGTGCTTCGTCTTCTGAGAGCGCCAGGTCGTCGAGGTACTTGATCAACAGCACGCTGTTGCCGGCCTCGTTGTAGATCAGCTCGTCCACAATGCCGCTCGCCAGGAGAATGCCGTAGCCACCTGGCCGCATCCCCTGCTTTTCGCGCACCGCAAGATGCAGCGCCGGATTCGCAGCGGGGTTGGACAAAGCAGAGTGGGGCAGGTCGTCGCGCGCAAAGCCTTCGCCCGGATCGTGCACATAAAAGACGAAGGCGCGCCCCGTGCGCACCGCCGCGACCTCCATCAGTTTCGAGGGGTCGTTCCGCGCGCCGTGCTCGATGGCGTTTGAAAGAATCTCCTGGAAGGCGGTCAGCATTTCCTCGGGCGGATGATCGCGCAGCGTCTGGCGCAACTGGCCGAAGAAGGACATCAGCCGCTCGGCGTTGAGCATGTTGCAGTTCATCCGCACCGAGATCCAGTTTCGCTCTGCCGAAAGCACTTCGATGCCCACGGTGGCGGGCTCAGCATTCA
>JBATYG010000524.1:0-4827 GCA_049673945.1 Occallatibacter sp. | reverse complement strand
CCATCAGATCGATGCCGGCGATTCCGCAAAAGTGCGCTGTGCGCGCAAAGCCGGTAATCGTCTCAGGATCCATAGACAGCAGATGCCGCTGCGTGCCCGGCCATAGCCGAAACCACAGCTTGTAACGCGCACCCTCGCGCAGGAAGTCGGCATAGCCGTAGCGGGTAAAACGGCGCGACCCGCTGCTGAGGCTGAAAAGCGCGGCCTCGGAGGTGGAGATGTTGCCGTCTGGAATTTCGAGCGCACGAATGTCGGCCTGCTGATAGCCGAGGCTCTGATGTTCCGCCGAATACTTGGCGCCAAGCTTGACCGGCATTCCCGTTGCCGTGGCAATGTCGATGATCTTTTGATCGACCCCTTTCGCATGCATGTCGATCTCGATAACGCGCCCGGCGCGGGAAACTGCCTCAAAGAGCGTCTTCCAAAACGGATAGCTGCCCTCCGGGATTCCGCTTTCGCCGTGCACGCGCAGCGTGAGCCCCTGAATCTCAGGGCACAGCTTCAAAATGATTGACAGCGCATCGCGGCAGTACCGTGCGTGTGTTTCGGGCGTGAGTCCTTCAATGCTGTGGTATGCAAGCGGGCTGTCGGTCCATGCATACGCGTGCGTCCAGATGCCAAGTTGAAACTGCAATCCGTGCGCGCCTGTTTCCGCCGCGATAAAGCGCAGCATCTCGAAGTTCTTTTCCCGCTCCTCGCGGCTGAGCAGCACCGGCGTCGCCAGCCTCGTGCCATCTGAAGCCGCGAGTTGCATCACGCGCACACTCTCATAGCCGGGAACTTCAACCAGATATGGGTAGACAAAATGAAAGTAGTCGCCTGTTACTCCGCGTGGAAAGTCATACCCCAATCCGTATGCGAGTGTGAAACGATTGAAGCGGCTCGCGACGAGCCTGTCGAGATAGCCCTGCCAGAAGGCCTTGTCGTAGTACCAGGGCTTGTCCTCAAGCTCGCTGCAAAAGTAGCGGCTGATGCTGCGCTCCTCATTGGCAGGTTTCTCTTCCACGACCTGCATCAGCGATAGAGCCTCAACTGGTTTTGTGCTGAACTGGACGCGCTCTGCAAGCTCCAGCAGGGCGTAAACAAAGCCGCGCGCATCCGTTGCCGACACAAGCGTCGCAGGCGCAGGGCCCACCCGGCCAGGCGACATGCGCAGACTTTCAGGCGCGGTCATCGGCGACCCGGCTGGAAATCCCCGTGCCGCCAGCGGTGATTCATGGCCCGCAACCACAATGCAGAATGTCGCCCCGGCGGCTGCTTCTGCCGTCCGCGCAATCGCGCATCGGATGCCCTTCGTCTCAAGAGCCTCGCGAAGCTGATCGGCCGCGCGCCTCACGGGTGCGCTCGAAACCGTGGCATTCGCAGGATCGAGAATCAAAGAAACGCTGCCCGTGCCCGTTGCAAACGCCGAAGGAGACAACCCACACACACCGGCCGCGCCGCCCGCCAGCTTCAGGAAATCTCTGCGCGCGATCGTGAGGGCCGTGTCGTAGTTTGGATGCCCAGGCGCGTCGATCATCGACCGTTTCCCGTCTTCGCGCGCGGGGCGTCCTTCGTCCCGCCGCCCTTCGTACCCTCTGCCTCAGCCTTCGTCCACTGGTCGACCCAGTCGTTGACGGTCTTGTACCAGAGGCGCGAGTTCTGCGGCTTGAGCACCCAGTGACCCTCGTCGGGGAAGTAGAGCATCTTGCTCGGCATGTTGAGCAATTGCAGCGTGTTGAAGAGCTGGAAACCTTCAGAGACGTCAAGACGAAAATCGAGCTGGCCGTGGATGACGAGCGTGGGGGTCTTGAAGTTTTTGGCGTAGAGCGAGGGCGACCACTTGCGGAATGGGTTTTGGGCGTCGGGCTTGCCGTAGTAGTCCCAGGGGCGGCCTTTGAACTCCCAGATGTTGAACCAGTCCTCTTCTGTGGTGCCGAAGGCGGACTCGGCGTTGAACATACCGTCGTGCGAAACGATGCATTTGAAGCGGGTGGTATGTCCGAGAAGCCAGTTGGCCATGTAGCCGCCGTAGCTGGCGCCGAGCGCGCACTCGCGATTTTTGTCGATGAACCCGTAGTGCTGCTCGGCATAGTCGAGGCCGGCCATCAGGTCAGTGAAAGGCTTGCCGCCCCAGTCGCCGTTGACTCCATCGACAAAGGCCTGCCCATAGCCTGTCGATCCTCGGGGATTGATCATGACGACGACGTAGCCGTTGGCGGCGAAGAGCTGGGCGTTCCAGCGGTAGGACCAGGCGTCTCCCCAGGCGCCCTGCGGACCACCGTGAATGAGGAACTTGACCTGGTATTTCTTCGCGGGATCGAAGCCGGGAGGAGGGATGACGAAGCCCTGCACCTCTGTGCCATCGGCTGCGGTAAACCAGAAGGATTCCATCTTCTGCATGTCGAGCTGGGCGAGGAGCGCGTCGTTGAGGTGGGTGAGCTGAGTCTCTGTTGCCGTCTCCGTCACGACGGTTGACTTCGGCGTGCCGGCGGCGTAAGCGAAGTCGCGCAAAGTATGGCCAACCATAGAAGAGTCGAGTTTTGCAATCTCCGTGGGCGACTCCACTGTCATGCGTGAAGCAAGCAGAGAGCGGCCGTCAGGACCTGGGTGAAGATCGCTGTATTCGCCCGCGCTCGTGAGTTGCACTGCCAACCTATCCGTTTTGCTATCGAAACCCGGATATATCTGATCAAAAGCAAACACCTGCTCCGCGCCTTTCTGGCCTGCGGTGAAGTAGACGGCGTGTGAGCTTGCCGGTCCCCACGCAAACTCATCCACCCAGTTGTCAAAGTTCGGCAGCAGGTCCTTCTGGGTTTTCTTCTCGCGGTCGTAGAGCATCAGCCGGAATTTGTCGCTCTCGTAGCCGGCACGGGCCTGCGAGCGCCACGCGAGATATTTTCCATTTGGCGAGTAGGCGGGGTTGAAATTACCGCCTGCGGAGGTGGAGACCTTGACGGGTTTAACTGCGGGATCGGTCAGGTCGAGCGTGTAGATCTGGGCGCTGGTGCTGATGGCCGGCACAGAATCGGGATTTTCGGTAAAGGCAAGTTCCCTGCTGTCGGGCGAGAAAGCGCAACCGCAGCTCGGGTTTTCAAGCGAAAACGGCGGAACATCATGCGGATCGTTAGGCCTGAGGTCGCGGAGCTTGCCGCTCTCCACGTCGACCAGAAAGAGATGCGAGCGCTTGTCTCCCGTGAAGTGGTTCCAGTGGCGGTAGAGGAGGCGGGTGAAGATCTGCGCCTTGACCTTGCTGTCGGCCAGGGCCTTGTCGCGGTCGGCATTACACTTGTTGCCTGAAGCTGCGTCGGCTTCGCTGATCGCGGGACAGTCTGGATACACCGCTGACGTAAAGACAAGGGAGTGCCCATCGGGCGACCAGCGGGCATTGTCAGCCTCGGTGGAGAGGCTGGTGAGCTTTCTGGGATTGCTGGTGGCGCCCGTGGCAGAGTCGAAGTCCGCGAGCCATATCTGCTGGCCGTTCTCCCGGCCGGAAAGAAAAAGCACGGAGTGCCCGTCGGCGGAGAACTGCAGGCCGGAGTCATTGGGCTGGGCGACTGCAACTTTGAACGGCTCGCCGCCCTCGATCCCCTGGATCCTTTGCAGCCACCACTCGGTGGTTTTCGTGTTCTGGTCGAGGTCAACGGTGGTGACCGAGTAAGCGAGCCACTTGCCATCGGGCGAGACGGCGGTCGCGCCCAGCCGCTTCATCTGCATCATGTCCTCGAAGGTCATGGGGCGCTTTTGGTTTGTGGCGGGCGACACCGGCTGAACTTGTGCGGACACGAAGGTTGCGGCGGAAACGACGAAGGCAAGAAGGCGGAAAGGCGAGAGTCTACGCATGAGAAACCCCGATGAAGTGACCGATGAAGCGAAGGAAAAGTTTACAACGCTGAAGCGGGGGTTGGCGGGACTCAGGCGGCCTGGAGCTCGAGGACGATACCGGCGCCGCGCGGCTGGAAGTTCATTGCCGAGATGCGGCCGTTGTTTTCACGCAGGATGGTGCCACAGAGGCTGAGGCCGAGTCCGGCGGTTTCGCCCGCGGCCTGCGCCGGCACGAAGGGATCGAAGGCGCGCGCGGGATGCAGAAAGCCGGGGCCGGTGTGCGCGATGAGAATCTTGATGGTGTCGTTCTCCGAGGTGGCCTCGATGCGGACGGATTTCTCAGTGGGCGAGTCGATGTTTTCGACCGCCTCGATGGCGAACTGCAGGCAGTAGAGCACGGCCTGGCGCACCTGCTGCGCGCTGCCCAGGGCGCGCGGCAGGGCGGGCGCGATGTGCAGGCGAAAGTCGATCGAGCGATGCACGAACTCGGAGCGATGCAACTGCTCCATGTCGTTCAGCAGCTCGGTGATGGAGATGGCGGTGAGGTTGTCGCTCTGCGTGCGCGACATGCGCGAGAGACTCTCGAGGGTGGAGCGCATGTTGCGCGCCTCGCTCAGAATCGCCTCGATGCCTTTGCGCTCCTGCGGCGTAACATTGGGCGCCACCTCAAGCAGCGACGCGTATCCGAGGATGACGGTGAGCGGGTTATTCAACTGGCGGGTCACGTTGTTGGCAAGCTGGCCAAGGCCGGCGAACTTCTCGGCGTCGATCAGCTTTTCAAGCATCATGGTCTGGCTGCGCGCGGCCTGGATGCGCGAAGCGAGCACCTCGACGGGTAGCAGATCTTCGGCGCGCAGCGGCTGCTCGGCGTTGCGCATGCCCATGAGCAGCAGCGCGCCCTCGGTGGCGGAGCGGCCATAAAGCGGCGCCGCGATGACCTGCGTGAGATGCAGGCGCTCGAGGTCGTCGCCGGGCACAAACCATGGCTGCAGGTTGAGCGAGACTGACTGGCTTCCCTCGGTC
>JBATYG010000523.1:0-7519 GCA_049673945.1 Occallatibacter sp. | reverse complement strand
CGGGAAGACTCGTGAATGACGGGCACACGGAGTCGACCTTGACTTGATCAGTTGGAGGTCAACTGGCGACAACAGGGCAATGCACGCATTGATAAAGCGGCGTGATTGATTGGACTCGTGAGTGACTCGGCGATTGTGCGCTCGTTGCAGCAGGGGAACTGAGCGTCACTACGAAGCTCAAGTAGACAATCTACCTCCAGTGGGAGTAGAGTGCCTACATCTATGAGCGAGAAGGACCAGTATAAGAATCGGATTGAGCTGTTGCAGGGAACACTCGACATGCTCATTCTTCAAACGCTGCAATGGGGACCGCAGCACGGATACGGCATTGTCCAGGCTTTACGTTTGCGATCCGGAGATGTGCTTCAGGTGGAGACTGGATCACTGTATCCGGCCCTCCATCGATTGGAGCGTCAGAGTTGGGTGCAGTGTGAATGGAAGCAGTCAGAGAGCAAGCAAAGAGCCCGATACTACCGAATCACGGCCAAGGGGAAAAAGCAGTTGGCCTCGGATCTGGGCCGATGGGAGCGGATTGTCGAAGCAATTGGGTCGGTGATGTACGTCAAGTCGCAGGAGAGTGAGTCGTGAAGTGGTTTTCGAGCATCGGTTTTCAGCGGCGCAAGCGCGAATTGCAAGAGGAGATCGATGCTCACCTGCAGATGGCGATTGCCGATCGAGTGGAGCGAGGCGAGACGGCGGAGACAGCGCGGCAAGCAGCGGCGCGGGAGTTTGGAAACATCCCTTTAGCGCAAGATGTGACGCGCGACATGTGGGGCCAAGGCTGGCTTGAACAATTGGGCCGAGACGTCCGTTACGCGTTACGGCAACTGCGCAAGAGTCCCGGCTTTACGATCACCGCAACGGCGATGCTGGCAGTAGCTATCTGCGCCAACAGCACTGTATTCAGTTGGATCGACGGCACAATGTTGCGTCCGATTCCTGGCGCGCGCGACACGGGCGACCTCGTGAGCCTGCAGCGGGGGGAACGGAATCTTTCGCCGACTCCGCCCTTCTCCTATCTCGACTATCGCGATCTCCGCGAGCAGAACCATACCTTCGCTGGAATACTCGCATATCACCACGATTGGATCACGCTGACCGGCGGCGCGCAGCCGGACCGTGTCTATATCGCAAACGTGTCGGCGAACTATTTCGGCGTGCTCGGCATCAAGCCGATGCTGGGGCGTTTCTTTCTGCCTGAAGAAGAGACTCGTCCAGATGCAGTTCCCAACGTGGTCTTGAGTTACTCGCTTTGGAAGACGCGTTATGCCGCAGACCCGGCAATGGTCGGCAAGTCGATCGAGATCGCACGGCATCCTGTCACGGTGATCGGTGTGGCGCCAGAGGGCGTTGTTGGAGCAATGCCCGGGATCCGTGAAGATCTGTGGGTAACGCTCGATCCCCTCGGGACCGATGCGTGGCGGATGACGCATCGCAGTGGTGGTGCGGTCTGGCTCAACGTAATAGGAAGATTGCGGCCCGGCGTGAGCCGCAACCAGGCAGCCCAGGACCTCGACACGCTGATGGACCATATTGTCGCAGCGTTTCCTGACGATCATCTGGGCGAGAACCGGATCACGCTCGATCCGATGTGGCGCTCGCCATTCGGCGCTAACGGATACATGGCGGCGACTCTGCCCATTCTGCTCGCCTTCGCCGCTGTGGTGCTGTTGCTCACCTGCGCGAACGTGGCGACGCTCACGCTGGTGCGGTTTGTAGCCCGGCGGCGCGAGCTTGCCATCCGGCAGTCGCTCGGGGCCAATCGCATGCAACTGGTGCGGCAGATGGTGATGGAGGGCGCACTGCTTTCTATCGTCGCAGGAGCCGTGGCCCTTGTGTTGACATCGTGGACTTCGAAGACATTCGCATGGTTCTTTCCCGCGAACGCAAATCCGCTCATACTCAACGGAAGCATGGACCATAAGGTGGTCATCGGCATTGTGGTGTCGTCCCTGTTGGCCGGCATGCTCTGCGGCGCGCTCCCCGCCTGGCGTTCGTCCCACGCGCCGGCAGTTGAGGTGCTCAAGGCAGAGTCTGCAAGTATCTCCGGCGGCTCACGCAATCGGAAATTGCTCAGCAGTCTGGTGGTGGCGCAAATTGCGCTTTCACTGCCTCTGCTGTTGTGCTCCGGGCTCTTTCTGCGCACACTGCGGAATCTCGCCGGCGCCAATCCCGGATTCGAGCAGGACCACATCCTCACTGCGTCCGTGGGGCTCAATATCGCCGGCTACAGCCACGACGAGGAACAGCTCATCCGTCACAAGATTCTTGATCGCGTGTCGGCATTGCCCGGCGTCAAAGTTGCGTCTCTTACCGACTGGATTCCGATGACCCTGGGCCACAAGGGTGAGGATGCGTATCCGGAAGGCTATGTGCCACACCCCCATGAATCCTTGCAGGTGTACCACGCCGAGGTGGCCCCGCGGTATTTTGAATCCCTTCATATACCCATTCTTGAAGGACGCGAGTTTACACCGGATGACGATGAAAAGGCCCCGAGGGTGCTCATCGTGGATCAGACCGCGGCGAGGCGCTACTGGCCAGGACAGGATCCGCTGGGAAAGAAGCTCACGATATGGGGCCGCCTTTTCACGGTTGTCGGCGTCGCTAAAAATTCGACACATATATTCGTGAATGAGGCCCCGGAGCCCATGGTGTATATGAGCTTTTTCCAGGCGGCATACGAGACTATCGTGCAGGTGAAGACCGAGGGAAATCCGGCCGACCTTGCGCCGGCGGTTGAAAACGCCATCCACGAAATCGATACACGGCTGCCGGTTTTCGATGTGCGTCCCATGCGGGAGAGTACCCAGATGGCGAGCAGTTTCGCTGTCATACAGAGCGCCCTGGCGGGAATATTCGCGCTGATCGGGCTGGTCCTCGCGGCAACCGGGATCTACGGAGTCGTGGCCTATCGAACCCAAATGCGGACCCACGAAATCGGAGTACGAATGGCTCTCGGTGCTTCACGCGTCGACGTGCTGCGGCTCGTGCTGTTGCAGGGACTATCGCTCACAGGCATAGGGCTGGCGCTGGGACTGGCCTTTGCCTTGGGTCTGACACGTCTCATCGCCCGCCTGCTATACGGAATCGGCGCCAACGATCCCGTCACCGTCGTCTCCGTCGTCCTGCTCCTGGCAGCAATGTCTTTGGCAGCCTGCTATCTTCCCGCGCATCGCGCCATGCGCCGAAACCCCGTGACCGCAATTCGCGAACTCTAAGCCGTACTTCGGACTCGCCATTTCGGACTCGCCAGTCCGGACTCGACGCGATTTGGCAATTCTTTCGATGAATGCCGCGCCTTCAGGACCGGCGGTAGGACGCCAGGCAGGCAAAGATCTCCCGATAGAACTCGGGGTGCGATTGCCAGGTCTGACCTGTGACCATGCGGCCATCACGAACGGCCTGCTGGTCTACAAACGTTCCTCCAGCTTGCTCGGCTTCGAAGCGGACGTGTTCATAGCAGGTGATGTGCTTGCCTTTCGTGAGGCCGGCGGCTGCTAGCACCTGGATGCCATGGCAGATGGCAAAAATCCATTTTTGCTGCGCATCGAATTCGCGGACAATATCAAGCAACCGCCGATCATTGCGCAGATACTCAGGAGCGCGGCCGCCCAGGATGAGGATGGCATCGTAGTCATCCACATTGATTTGATCAAACGAGAGGTCGGACTCGAGACCGTAGCCTGGACGCTCGACATAGGTATCCCACCCTGGCTCAAAGTCGTGTATGACGAGGTGGAGACGACGAATCGAAGGAGCAGCAACGGTGACGCGCCACTCTTCCTCCCGAAACCGATGAACCGCGTAAAGCGCTTCGTAGGATTCGCCCGCATCTCCGGTAACGATTAGTACCTGGGTCATTTTTTCAAGGGCCAGTTTACCATCCCAGAATCTCGAGCATTGTCGCCCCCGGTTGGACAAGCGGCAATCGCCAATGCGCGTTTCCAGTAGCGGATGAGTCTGTTAGATTGCCTTCACGCGGCGGAAGAGCCGCACGAGGAGAGTGTATGCGAATTGCCAGTGATGTTGCGGTGCGGATATTGGGCTGTTGCCTGCTGATGGCTGTGCCCGCGTGTGCCGCGGCGCAGGCTGCGCCGGCGAAGCCCGCTCCGGGCAGCGTTCAGGCGCCTGCAAAGGTATATGGCCGGCTGCTGGGGCTGCTGGAGATGGAGTTTGTGAGCGCGGCCGAAGCGATGCCGGAAGACAAGTTCGATTTTTCGCCACCGGCGACAGCGGGCGATTTCAAGGGCGTGCGTACCTTTGGCGAAGAGGTGAAGCACGTGGCGGGGTCAAACTACTACTTCTTCAACACGACAGGCGCGTCGGAAGCCGAGCTGAAGGCGAAGCAGGATGCGATCGGGAACCTGAAGACGAAGGCGGAGATCGTGCAGGCGCTGAAGGACTCGTTTACGCAGGCGCAAGCGTATACAGCGGCGATCACACCGGAGAATGCGTTTGTGGAACTGGGGTCGGGTGGAACGCGGGCGGGGATGGCGTCGTTTGGAATGGCGCACATGATGGACCACTACGGGCAAATGGTGGTGTATCTGCGCATGAACGGGATTATTCCGCCGGCGAGCCGCCCCCGGTAAAGCTGGGATGGAGCGTGCGCGGGGTGCTGCTCAGGCGCTCCGCGCTGCCCCTGGGTGCCGACTGCGGACGGCGCCATAGAGGATGACGGCAAACCAGAAGACGGACATTCCGGTGACGATGGCGCGGGCGATGACGCCGTCACTGAGGCGCGGCCCCTTGATGACGCAATAGCAATAAATGCCCGCACCCAGAGACAAGAGAGAGATGAGATAGAGCACGGTCCGGTTTCTGCCGGAGGGCGTGGATGTGTCGCGCGCGGGCACGGGGGGGATTTCGCGGGAACGCGATCGCCACCAGAGCCAGAGGATGACGAGGCCGAGAATGCTGCTGCCGTGCTGGAGGAGCTTGAAGAGCGGCTGCGGGGGAAGCATGGGCAGCGGGACGAGATAGCCGAGGGCGGGAAAGTGGCGGTAAGGCCAGTAGCCGTTGTGGGTGAGGGAGTCCCAGAAGAGATGGGTAGCCGTGCCGATGAGGATTGAGAGCACGATGAGGCCGAAGTGGCCGGCAGAGTCGATGGAGAGGACGGGCGGCCCGAGGCTCACGCGCTCGCGAAAGCTTTGCGGCATCCAGCTCCAGAGGGGCTCTTTGGCGTAGCGGTGGTAGAGCCAGAGAAAGATGAGGGCCAGGGGCAGATCGAAGAAGAAGATCCCTGGGAAGGTGTGGCCGAAGGCGCCATGCGGTCCCATGGGGAGGCAGTACTCGAAGTCGGGCACGAGGCAGCCGGCGACAAGGGCGGATGGAAGGAGCCTGGTGCGGCGAAACGGGATGGCCGCCGCTGCATGGGAAAGAGTAAAGGGCACTCGTCTTATTATGCCGTGGCGGGTGAGGTCGGTGGTCAGAGAATCCGGCGGCGAGTAACGGCGGGGATTTGAGGTTCAGGTGAATGCAGAAAAGAGCGCCCGAGGGCCTGTTGGCTCAGGAGGGCATACTCAATCATGCGGTGCTCGAGAGGATGGGGGTTTCCCGGGTCCGAGCGTCCGGAGCATCCGGACCGGGAAACCATTTGTCGTGAGGATCGGTGTGACGCAAGGTCTTTAGATCGGCTGCGGGATGTATTCGTCTTCTTCTTCCAGGCCGTAGCGGCGCAGAAGGTTGGGCAGTGACTGCGAGAATGCCGAGCGCGGCATGACGGAATCGCAACCCGCTTCGACGGCCTTTAGCTTGAGATCGCCCTGCAGGTGATTGAGGAAGCCGATGATCGAGGTCGCCTTCTTGAACTTCGCCTTGAACTTGGGGATCAGCGTGAGCGGCTTGGCGTTGAGGTTATTGAGGTCGAAGACGACCAGCGCGGGGCGCTCGGCATCGGGTGTTTCGATGAGGCGCGCGACGGCGTCCTTGTCTCCCTTGAGGAATTCGACCTTGATGCCGAGCTTGCGCGAGGTCTCATTGATCTTGGCCTGAAAGAAGAGGTCTTCGATGAAGCAGAAGATGCGGGTTGGCGCGTCGTGGCGCACGGGAACGGCCGGGGCGGCCTGCAGCAGCTCGGGGTAGTATCCGCCGCCGTGGCCATTGCCGTTGAGCGGGATGGTTGAGGGCGGACCATCTTCAACGTTGCCGTTGGCGGAGCGGTAGCTGTGATCCATGGGGCCGACAAAGGTGCGCGGGCCCCTCTGCCGATCTTTGCGGCGCCCACCACCGCCGTGGCCGTTGCCGGGCTGCGCGATGCTGTTGCCCGGTTGCGGGCCCTGGCCACCGCTGCCCGGCTGGAAGAATTTCTTCTTCTTTTTTCGGGCGGGGCGCAGGTTCTGTTGCTGCTGCGGCCTGTGCGGCTGCGAAGCCTGGGCCTGCGGCTGGGGAGGCGGCTGGGGCTGCTGCGCCTGTGGTTGCTGGCCTTGGGGCTGCGCTCCCTGTTGCATTGACTTGTTCTTGCGGCGGCGCCGGCGGCGGCGATGCCCCTGCGACTGCCCCTGGCCGTTGGCCTGGGGTGGCCCCATCTCTGACTGGGGCTGGGTTGGTTCTGTCGTCATGCGTGCACTTCCTGGTGCATTGCTTTTTTGAGCATTCTGTTGCCGGGCTCAGCCTTCCGCGCACTGCAGGCGCTGAACCCATCGGCCCCCATGGACCCCGTCTGGAACGGGGGCATGGCAGCGGAGGAGTCTTCTTTCAATCAAAAGGGAACCGAGGGAAGATTGTTGCGTAGCGACGCTCGCCCGCAATCTATCGCGATTTCCTAGAACTCATGCTTCACAGAGGATGCATCCCCATTGGCCCAAGTCTTTCGGCGTTCTCTCCAAAACCGACCGCTCATCAGCAAACCGGCAGCCGGGGTTCGACACTCTGTGAAAAATGCTGCCTTTCGTTCGTAAGCCAAAATCCTGCACCACAACTGTCAGGTTGTCGGGATGGATGCGGAACGACCGGTGCTTTTCCTCGGGTATGCCCTTTCTCTGGGAGCAATCGCCGCACTTGGCCAAAAACCGCTGGTCTGTACAGGCTGGCGAAAAATCCCTCTTCAGCGGCGAGCCGTCATCCCGGAAAGGGTGGTTCGCTTCAGCCGCTTGTTAGGCAAGTTCGATACTACAGCGTGCGCGGCGAGTGCGCAAGTGAAAGGCTAATCGACGGTAACCCAAAGTAGTCGTTCGGGGGACAGGGGCGCGCAGGGTCTTTCGAAAGTGCACAATACCCAAATGCACAAAACGCCGTCTCCCGAAGGAGCGGCGTTCTGCGTTTCCGTGCTGGTCACTGGCCTCCCAGCAAATCATGGCCGATGGTTTTCCATCGTGCCGATCGCAAGGCGCTCCGGTCGGAATTCCCTTGTATCAGGGCCGCTCATTGGCGGTGCTCTTACCGGGTGCCTGCTTCTTTGTGGGCTGGCCGGAGTGATCTTCCAGCAGCCGGTACATCACTGGCACCTTCAATATAGCAATCGGAGCACCGTTTGCGGCTGTGATTGTTTTCAAGCACTTAGTTGGCAAATGTGGAT
>JBATYG010000522.1:0-10589 GCA_049673945.1 Occallatibacter sp. | reverse complement strand
GGCCAGGTGCCCGAAAACGAAGGTACTGCTGAGGTAATCGGATGTTTAACTCTTTTTCTCGCACTTGTTTCAACGCACTCTCCCAGGGCCCCGCACTCGGCCTGCGCTCCTCGAATCAACCTGCCTTCAACAGCAGCCGCACTGCCAGGCCCGTCCTGAGAAGCCTCTTCGGTCTTTCCGCTCTCATTGCGTTTTGCTACATCCTCACCGGTTGCGGCGCTCAGATGACAACCAATGGATCTGTCTCGCAGGGTAGTTTTACTGCCTCCCCGAGCACCGTTGATTTCGGTTCCGTCACCGTCGGCAGCTCCGCTAACAACACGGTCGCGCTCGTGAACTCGAGCTCTGATCCGGTCGTCGTCTCCAAGCTTGCCGTCTCCGGCAATTCCAAGTTCTCCCTCGTGGATGAGAGCCAGCTCCCGCTCACGCTCGCGGCCGGCACCACCACCACCGTCAAGGTTCACTACGGCCCGACCGCGACCGAAGACGATTCCGGCAACCTCGACATCACCAGCAACTCGATGACAGTGCCCAAGGCCAGCATCAAGCTGCACGGCAAGGGTCTTTCGGCAAACGCCGCCGGCGTTGTCATCAGCGCGCTTACCTGCACCGATGCCTCAATTACTGGCGTCGGCACCGACGCCTGCACCGTGACCATCAGTTCCGCGGCCCCCTCCGGCGGATTCAGCATCGGAGTCGGCAGCAGCAACTCCGTCCTCACGGTTCCCTCTTCTGTCACCGTCCCCGCCAGTGCCACGACCGTCTCTTTCACCGCCACAGCGGCCGCCGTCACCACGGCACAGTCCGTCATCATCACTGGCAGCGGCGGCGGATCCACCAAGGCCTTCACGGTTAAGTTGAACCCGGCGTCCTCTCAGCCCGGCTCCACATCGCCCACGCTGGCCGGGCTCTCCTGCCGCAGCGCTGCAATGTCCGCCGCCGGAACCGACGCCTGCACCGTGACGCTGAGCGCCGCAGCTCCTGCCGGCGGTATCACCGTCGCCCTGGCCAGCAATAATGCCGCGGCCAAGGTGCCAGCTTCCGTCTCCGTCTCGGCCAACGCCACCAGCGCGAGCTTCTCCACCACCGTCTCCGCCGTCACCACGGTGCAGTCGGTCGCGCTCACCGCCACGGCCAACAGCATCACGAAGACCTTCGCTCTGCAGCTCAACCCGGCTTCAGCGTCATCGAACGGCGGCACGCTCAGCATCAATGCCACCACCATTGCCTTCGGCAACGTTTTGCTGAGCACGCCTTCGACGCAGTCGATCACCCTCTCGGCAACCGGTTCGGCGGTCACCGTGAATGGCGCGACGGCCAGCGGCACCGGCTTCTCGGTCTCGGGAGCAACCTTCCCCATGACCGTCAACCCCGGCGCATCGGCAACCATCAACGTCGCCTTCGACCCCACAACCGCGGGTGCTGCGACGGGCACGCTCACCATCGCCAACAACTCGACCAACAACGGCAGCGCGGCGATCACCCTCACCGGCACCGGCATCAGTCACCAGATCGCCCTTGCCTGGAATGCGCCCACCGAGGATACCGACCCGGCGACCGGCTACAAGGTCTATCGCGCAACAAGCGGCAGCTCTTCGTACACGTTGCTTAACTCCTCGGCAACGGCGCAAACCACCTACACTGACACCTCGGCGCAGTCCGGAACCACGTACCAGTACTACGTCACCAGTGTCGACAGCGCAGGAGCCGAGAGCACGCCGTCCAACACCGCAACCGTTGTCGTCCCGTAACTCTTCGGGATCGCCACACACTCCCTGTGACGGGCTCGGCAGCTTCGCTTGAGCTGAGTCCGCGCCACAGGAAACGGTCACCCTCTGCCTGCCCATCTTCTCGCAGGCACAAAAAATGGCGAAGCCTCGGGGGCATCGCCACACGGTGCCTTGGTCCCGGGCTCCTTCATCTCCGGCCCACGACTCTTAATCGGGCTGGAACGATTGAAGGAGCCTGTCTCTTTTAGAGCGACGTCTCGACCAGGCGCAGAATCTCACTTGCCGAATCGGCGGCCTGGCCGCGTTCCCCCGCCATGCACACGGCCCCGCACACCGCGCGCTCAAACGAGCCAACCATCTCCGGCGCCTCTGCGAGCGCATGCGGCGTGTTCTTGAGCAGCGACAGCACCGCCTCGCTCTGCGAAATCTCCCTGACGCCCCACGTGGCCTCGGGCCTGTATTCGACAAACAAGATCCAGCCCACCGGCGCCGACGACGACGCAACCCGCGAGTCGCACTCCTCCGGCAGCATGGGAAACTGCTTTCGGCTCCCGTTACGCATCAGCAGCGGCCGCGGATACGCATGCACCCTTCCCGCCGCGTCGATCAGTGCATATTCGTCCGAGAAGTAGCGCGCTCCTCTGCGCAGCAGCTCCACCACCAGCGAGGACTTGCCCGCATGCGTGCCGCCCGGCAACAGCAGCCCGCGCCCGCCGATCGATACCGCACCCGCGTGCACCGCATGAAACCCGCGCATGCACCGGATCACCGTTTCGTCGATCGCATTGATCGCCGCGTCCGCCAGTTCCCTGGGCTGCTCGGCCTCTGCCACCGGCTGGCCATTCACCCATAGCCGGAACCGTTCTTCCCGTGGCTCCATCCGCAGCGTCAGATCCGCCGCGCTGTCTCCCGCATTCTCCCGCAGCAGTTGCGGGAAAACAAACTGGTCGAGGCTCGCGCGAGCGCGGTCGTTTTCCGCGGCAAAATCGATCGTGCAGCCAAAAGCACGCACTCTGAATGAGGAAATAGTGGACATGGTCGGTGAGAAATTCCACTCGCAAAAAGTCGCTGATTGAAGCCGCATTACCCAAAAATGATAAGTCGCAATGACGGTAAACACTCGACCGCCATTGCGACGATACCCTGAACAAGGTGCCGCTCGTCGATGCCTGCACTGCGAGCGTGAAAGAACCGCGACTGGGAATAAATAGGAGCCCAACGTCTAATCTTGAGGCCCATGAGATACCGGGGCCTCCGGTATCCCCCCAGCATTCAAATAGCGCAACGGCCGTTAGAAGGTTGGGCCGGAGTGTTTGTTGATGTGCGCATGCGGACGACGGTTCCAATCTCCACCGTCCCCCGGTCCCTTACCTGGATCATTGCCAAAAGACCGTGCCTGCTGGGCAAACGCCCGCTGATCCGTCATGGTCATCGAGACCACGAGCGGAAGTGCGACCGCGCCCAGAATCGCAAAGCTCTGGCGCCGGGTGACGTTCCTGGAACCGGAAACGCTCACCAGTTTCTTGTCTTCCAGTTGTCGCACAGCCTGCTCGGCGACTTCATCGGTGACATCCGAGGCCAAAGAATCCCGCATCTGATCCGCCACCTTCGACAGCGTGGTCGTATCACTGCAAGCATCCCACGCGGCGCCCGCCGTAGCGTTCAGCGCGTAGACCTGCTCATTCTTCGAATCGACAATCACCTTTGAACCGTCGGGTAGTCCATTCACAACTAGATCACTTGAATTTGCGCGCTCTATTTGCATTGGAGCCCTTTCTGCTGAGTTAACAACCGCCTGAAACACTGGCCAGTTGATGCCTGAGTATACCGCGCGGTAATCCATGCTAAGGCCTTTAAATTTCAATCATTTAGTAATCATGACGACCCCACCGGTAATGCATCGCTTTTGGTGCCTTTAGTGGCATGCGCCTCTGCCCGCTTGGTAACGTAGTCAGTAGCCACGCATCCTTTAACAATAGAGAGGCGCGGCAACTAACTGTCAGATGCTCAACCTGATACGCCTTCATGAACCATTGCCTGTTCCCGCCGCCGAAAGGGCCCGCTCTCTATGCCTGCAGTCTCTGGCTCGCCGCTCGCCGATCCTCCTCTGGCCTCGCCGCCTGTGGATTCCCGCAGCGGAATCGAAGCCTTGGCCTGCGCCATCTGCGAAGCCCCCACGCCCCGCGCCTCCGCCCGCATCGCCTCCCTGGCCCGTCTTGTCCCCGACTGGCAGCCCTTTCTCGCTCTCGCCCGCAAGCATCGCATTCTGCCCCTCGCCTGCGCCCGGCTCGCTGCCTCCGGCGCATCCATCCCCGCTGAGGTTCAGGACCAGCTGCGCGATGCCTGGCAACGCAATATCCTCCATTGCACCGCCAACGCGGCGGAGCTAATCCAGATCCATGAGGCTCTTCAGCGCGAAAACATTGCCGCCCTGCCCTTCAAGGGCATCGTCCTCGCCGCCTCGGCCTACAACGATTTCGCCGCGCGCAATGCCGGCGACATCGATATCCTTGTTCATCTCCAGGATCTGCTGCGCGCCACCGCAATCCTCAAGGCCCGCAATTTCGAACTGCTCACCCCCGTGTGCGACGACGGTTCGCCCCTGCTCACCAACAGCCATGAGTACCACTTCGAGCGCCAATCCGATGGCATGGTCGTCGAGCTGCGCTGGCGCCTCGAGCTCACCCAGCCCCGCTATCGCCGCAACGTCGGCATGCAGTGGCTCTGGCCTCACCGCCAGCCCATCCGCATCGCCGACATCGATCTACCCGGCATGGACGCCGAAACCGCTCTTCTCGTCCTCTGCATGCACGGCAGCAAGCACACCTGGGCGCGCCTCGTCTGGATCAGCGATGTCGCCCATCTCCTCGCCGCCTACCCCGCGCTCGACTGGTCGCGCGTCCATCGCGACGCACGCCGCCTCGGCCTGCGCAACGCCCTTGCTCTTGGCGTTCTTCTCGCCCACCGCATCTGCGCGGCGCAGATTCCCGCCGAAACCCTCGAGCGCTTTGAGCGCAACACAACTGCCCGCCGTCTCGCGCACGCGCTCGAAGAAATCCTCTTCGACCACCCCGGCCACTTTCCCGCCGGGCGCCTTCCCTATAATGTCCAGCTTCTCGATACCGCGGACCGCCTCCGCCTCCTCGTTTCTCCCGATTTCTTCCGCCCCAACGAGCGCGATCTCGCCTTTATCCGTCTCCCGCGCTCGCTCCACTTCCTCTATTTATTCCTCCGCCCCTTGCGCATCCTTCGCGACAAATCTGCACGCTGAACCCGCAGGTGACTGTGAAGAAACTACCGGCGGTGTAAAAGATTTACACGTCGCCCGTGTGGAAAACCCGTTCCTTATCTATAGTTTCAAGCCGTCTTTTCCACAGTGTTTGCGCCGATCTGCTCTAAACTACAGGAAACAGCCGTCATCCCCACCTATAAACCGATCTGGCAACCAAATTGCACGCCCTTTAGGCAATCGAGCAATTTTTGAAGATCCGCTCTCCTGGCGCAAGCGGCCTCTCCCTGCAAGTCGGGTAATCCGGTCGTTCTGTTCAAGGTGTCAACCTGTTCAGCGTGCGCCCACGAGAGACGTCACTCGAAGGGAGTCTGTCACGGTGTACCGGAATTACTCTCCTAAATCCGACCCGTAGCCATCGCTGTCTCTTCGCGCACCGCTGGAAATCCCCCACCACAATCCATCGAGCGTTCACCCACACGCGATCTCTTGCGATAAGGAGAAATCCCTGTCACCACTAGCTAGCCCATTGCAAAACGCAGTAAGGCAGTGAATTTCCCGGCGCTCTGTTGTGAATCGTTCGCGCCCGGTGTGTCTGACCGATGCAGCCGTTTTTTTTGAGGAGTTCCGGTGTTGTTTTTGCATTCTTTTTTCCCTGATCTCTTTTTTAGATCCCACGATCCGCAATCGCTTCGCCGTCGAAACACTTGCTCACTGTGGCGGCAAACTGGCGCATTCTTCGCCTTCGGCCTGGCCTGCGCTCTCGCGCTTCTGCTCTTCGGCTGCGGCGCGTCCCTCACCATCGCCCCGGGCCACGACGCGCTCACCGTCACGCCCGGCACCATCGCCTTCGGCAGCCTCCCCGTCGGCTCCTCGGCCAAGGCCGATGTCACGCTGGTCAATCAAACCTTCAGCGCGGTAGAAATCAACTCGGTCACCACTTCCGGCAAATACTTTTCCCTGCTCAACAATGTCAACGTGCCGGTTCGTGTTCCCGCCGGCGGCTCGTATCACCTCACCGTCGCCTTCACGCCCACCCAGGCAGGCGCCGCCAGCGGCGACCTCATCGTCTCAACCAACCTCACTTCGTCCGCCCGCTCTACCGTTCCTCTCAGCGGCCAGGCCACCAAAAGCACGACCGTCACGCCCTCCAGCGCGCAGCTCACTATCAACGCGACCTCCGCGTCCTTCGGAGACGTCGCCGTCAACACCACAGCCACGCAGTCGCTCACGCTCACCTCCACCGGTTCGACTGCCGTCAGTATCACTTCAACCACCGTCAACGGCGCCGCCTTCACATCCTCCGGATTCATCGCGCCCGCAACTCTTCCGCCCGGCCAATCGGTCACCATCAACGTTCAATTCCACCCAACCACCCCCGGCGCAGCCACGGGCGCGCTAGTCATCAACAGCAACTCTTCGGCCAACAACACACTCTCTCTGCCTCTCAACGGCAGCGGCGTCGCACAGCTCGTCCAACTCATCTGGAACGCTCCCGCAAACTCCGGCAGCAGCGGCATTGCAGGCTATCGCATCTACCGCGCAGTCAACGGAACCGCGCAGTTCCAGTTGCTCAACGCATCGCTCACCGCCTCAACCGTTTTTGCCGACGCGAGCGTCACAACCGGCCAGAGCTACGACTACTACGTCACCGCCGTCGACAACACCGGAGCAGAGAGCACGCCCTCCAACACCGCCACCGTCGCCATCCCCGGCGCCTGACCGCCAACGCCTGAAGCACCTCCGCCGCAATCCGGAACACACTTGCGCTGCCTCATCCATGCGCAACACGCGTGCGAAGCCACGAACGCAAACTCGAATACACGAAAGCTCGCTCAACCTTGCGCATTTAATTCTCATCCCCGCGCATACTTGATCCGTGAGAGCTGCGAACTGTAACCCACCAACTTTCCAATGCCCACTCAGGGAATGGTTCGCTACCGCGGCTGGGTACCCCCCGCCCACCCTCGCACGTACCCCCCTCCCCCCTATTCATATTTTTCTTTTCCACAGAAAGCTTGCGAACTATATCGCCTTGTAACTCCCGCTCATCTCGTCTGGCTCTTCCGCGCAGCATATTCCCAAGAGCAGAATGCTCCACGGGGGAGCACACCCGGCACACCGCCCGAGCGTTCCACGTGGAGCACTGATCCTGACTACTTGACTGCTACTTTTGTCCGACGCCCCACTGAATCTTCAGCCCCAACCGCGCATTGAACGGGAGGCTCACGTAACCAATCGGGGCAATGTGCTGATTGTTGGTAAGATTCTCCGCCTGGGCATACACACCCAGCCACCTCGTCGCCTGGTAGCTGCCACCCAGATCAAGCTTGGCAAATCCAGGATCGAGATTCCGGTTCGGCAGCAGAAAGCTGTTGCCGAAGTTCATGTCATAGCCCCCCAGAAAATCCGAATCGTCTGAACGGCTCACAAACGCCGACGTAAACTGCCCCGCCAGTTTGCCACCTGAATAGGTCGCAGTAAAAAACCCCGTGTGCGGAGGTCGCCGAAACGGCCGCGCACCCTGCAGCGGCGACGTCGACCCGATCGGAATCCCGTTAAAGGTCGGAATCGGACCCAGCAGCGCCTGGTCGTCGTTCGTGAACGACCGCTGCACCACCGCATCGAGATACGTGTAGCCCCCGCGCAGAAAGATGTTGCGCCCGATGCCGCCCTCAACGGTCGTCTCAATTCCCAGCGCGCGAAAGGCCTCGCTGTTGATGCTCAGTTCGTAAGCGAAGTTCTCCTGCAGAAACTCCCTCAGCTCCTGCTGTTCCTCGGCAGTGAGACCGGGCAGCAACTGCGGAACGAGATTCAGGCCCACGTATTCAATCTGCCTGCCAAACTCGTTGTGAAAGAAACTGGTGCGAAAGATCAGCCGCTGGCTCAGGAACGACTGTTCCACTCCGCCTTCGTAGGTGCGCGTCGTCGGCGCCTGCAGCGGCGCAATGTGCAGATCGTCAATCGTCGATTGTCCGCCATTGGTCGCGAGAAAATTGTAGAGCGAATAGAACTGATCCGTCAGTGAAGGCTCGCGCACCGCGTCGCCGTAATTGAAGAGCACGCGTGTCCCGCTGAAGATACCGTTCCGCGGCCGCAGCGCATATACCGAGAACCCCGCGCGCGGCGTTGTCTGAGTCCCGAAAAGTGAGTAATGCTCAAGGTCGCCGCCCAGCGAATAGAAGAAGCGCGTCTTGAAATCGCCGTGCACCGCGGCGCGATAGTCATAGTTGGTTCGCTCCACCGGCGGATAGAATGCGCTGCCTGGCTCCGAGCCGCGCTCGTCTTCAAACTGAAAGCCGATCTGCCCGGTCAGATGCGGCGTCACGGTATAGTCGCCCTGATACACGAGTTGATCGCGGTTTGAGACAAGCTGATAGCCCTGCGGATACGTGCCCGCGAAGTTCATCAGCACTTGACCGCTCACGGAGTAGCCATTCGCGCCCGTGATCGTCACAAAATTTCCGTAGCTGTCGCCAAAGTCATCGAACGTGCCCGACCCAGCCTGACCCCACAGGTTGTACTGCTCGCGCTTCCGCGCCAACCCGTAACGCGCCATGTTATGAAAGCTCGGCGTCGTCTGGTTGTCGACCGACGCACCAATAAAGAGGTCCTGGTCCTTTTGCGTCGCGGCGTTCGTGAGGCGGTAGAAATCCCACGCTCCCGGAACGCCCGTTGCCGAAACGCCATAACGCAGCGTCCCGCGCACCTGCGTCTTCGCGTTGAGCTGATAGCCGAGGTTCGCAATCGTCGTCGCCACGTGAAACTGGTCGTTGGGCAGATCGTTCGCCGTCTGGAACCAGTTGAAGGCGCCAAGATAGTCAAGCTTGTTGTGCGCACCGGCGAGAGTCAGATCGTCTTGAAAGGTGGTGAAGTTGCCTATGTCGCCGTGAAAGAGCAGCGAGGGAAAACTTGTCGTGCCGCGGGGAGTGGTAAAACTCACGACGCCGCTCGCGGCGTTCGCGCCGTAAAGACTGGAGTCGGGGCCCCGATACACCTCTGCGCTTTGCATGCCTGCCGTCGACACTGGCCCGAAATCGAATCGTCCGCCCAGATCGCCTGCGCTTACTCCATCGAAGAGGGTCTCGTTCGCATCCGACGCGCCACCGCGGATGAAGAGCGAAGCCTGCGCGCCGCGCTGCCCCGTCTGAACAACCGACGTGCCAGGCATGAGCCGCAGCGAGCTGACCGTGTCTGTGCGCAGCTCAAGGTCCTGCGGGCCCAGCACGCTCGTCGCCGCGCCGGTCTGCGACTGCGGAATTGGCACGCCGGTAGCGGTCACCACGATCGACTCTCGTACCCACGCTGGCTCGACCACGATGTTGCGCTCCACGCTGTCAAACTGACCTGCATAAAAGCTCGGCGTCTGAAGCTGGCGAAAGCTCTTCGCCGAAACCAGCAGGTAAAAGTGCCCCGTCTGACCGGTGATCAGATCAAAGCTGCCGTCGGAACCGGAGACTCCAGACGTTGCAGCCGATCCGTTGTAAATCAGCACGACAGTCGCGCCAGGAACTTTGGCGCCTGACACATCTGTCACCACGCCGTGAATTGACGCAGCCAGCGCCGCAGTGCCGGCACATGAGATAAACAGAGAGAATGCAAGAAAACGGCGCAGGCGCGCGCGTTCAATCCTGAAGAGGGTCATCGTTCAGTCCTTCGTTCCCCGCGGAACGCAAGTGAGGTGCGGCGCCATGGACCGGTCTCCTGGCTTGCGCCTGGTCAGCCACCTTCCCAGAGATCGGGTCTCCAGTGGTGTGTTGGACCTTCCGCAAGCGGACGGTCCAGGCTGGCCTCCTGCCTTCCCATAAGACGGGCATGCAGGCGTGGCGCTCACAGTTGCGGGGCAGCGACGGAGTCACACCGTCTTCCCGAGCATCCTGGCGAGTGCAGTTATGAAGTGCGCCACTCCATGATGAGGATGAGCGGCAAAGACAACATGAAACAGGCTTCCACGTCCTCCACGTTTATAAATCTCAGCCCTTGCAAAGTCAAAGAATTGCGGCAGGGGCAACCCGCCGCACGAGATCGTCGTAGTGAATTCAACGCGAGCCAGCCCAAGTGTAAAATCGAAGAGCGTGGCCCCGTAGCTCAGATGGATAGAGCAGCAGTTTCCTAAACTGCGTGTCGGCTGTTCGAATCAGCCCGGGGTCACCATCACTCAACAACTTACGCGAGACCCCGGAAAAGTTTGGGCCAAACACGGGCCAATTGGTCATGTTCCAGAACGTGAACTGCTCCTCTGAGGCGAGCGTCGCCTCTTTGTCGTAGCTGCAACGGATTGTCCTCCGCAATGACACGCCGGATTCCGCCGGGCCGCCGCAAGATTGTTGTGCAAGGGGTTGAGTTCATGACTTTCACGTTCGTCATTTGGTCTGCGCAGACTCCCAGGCGCGAACCCGCGGACGCGCAGCGTCGAAGAGCCGTTCGTAGTTGCCCTTTCTCACCTTCTCGCTCGCGTCTTTGCTCAGCAGCCTCCAGAGCGGAGCATATTCGTTGTAGACCTTGAGATAGCCTTGCTGGTCCTTCGGCGCCACCTCATCAGTGCCGAAAAGAAAGCGATCCGGAAACCGGTTGATCAGATTCGCGGTGATCTTTATCGATTCCGGTGTGGCCACAATGTACTTGGCCAC
>JBATYG010000521.1:0-16103 GCA_049673945.1 Occallatibacter sp. | reverse complement strand
GCCCGATCACATGAACGATGCCCTGGTCGGGCGAATCCACGTCATAGAGCTCGACGCCGAAGTCGGCGCAGTTTTTGCGGAGCGTGGCAATCTGCGTGGCAGCAATCTGATCGACGATGTGCAGGCGGCCTTCCATCGTCGTGGGCACATTGTGGTCGACGGTGGCGATGCTGCGATCGGGCCGGCGCACCTTGCGTCCAGCGATTCGCAGTCCTTCAAAAGCCTGCGGCGAGGTGACCTCATGCAGCAACTGCAGGTCGATGTAGAGCAGGGTGGGCTCGCCTTTCGGCTCGGCCACGACGTGCTGCTTCCAGACCTTTTCAAACAATGTCTTTGGTTCAGAACTCATCTCTCATCCTCATCCACGGGGTTATGCGTTAACGAGCAGCGCCTTTACGGTTTTGCGAACCCTGGCTCCCATTTCCACGGTGGAGAGCACGGTGAAGCCTTGCGGATTTGAGCGCGCCAGGTCCGGTGTGCGAAAGCCCTCTTCGAGAACCTTGCGCACGGCTGCTTCAATAGCCGCGGCTTCGGATTCGAGTCCCGCGGAGTGGCGCAGAATCAGTGCGCCGGTGAGAATTGCGCCGAGGGGATTTGCCAGGCCCTTGCCTGCAATGTCGGGCGCGGAGCCGTGCACCGGCTCATAGAGGTTGACTTTGCCGCCGATGGTTGCCGAAGGCAGCATGCCGAGCGAGCCCGTGATGACAGCGGATTCGTCAGAGAGAATGTCGCCGAAGAGATTCTCGGTGAGCACCACGTCGTAGCTGCGCGGCTGATTCATCAGGTGCATCGCCATGGCGTCAACGTACTGGTGTTCAACGGCGACCTCAGGAAACTCGGCGGCAACTTCATTCACGGTGGCGCGCCAGAGCTGCGAAACCTCGAGGACGTTAGCCTTGTCGACGCTGGTGAGCTTCTTGCGGCGCTGTGCGGCAAGCTTGAATGCGACGCGGGCGACGCGCGCCACTTCGCCGCGGCTGTAGCGCATGGTGTTCAGCGCCTCGCCGGAGGTGCGGTTCCACTCGCGCGGGGCGCCAAAGTAAAGGCCGCCGAGCAATTCGCGCACGAAAAGAATGTCGGCGCCTTCGACGATCTCGGGCCGCAGTGGGCTGTTGACGGCGAGTTCCTTGAACGCAAAGGCGGGCCGAAGATTGGCAAAGCCGCCGAGCGCGGCGCGAAGCTGCAGCAGGCCGGCTTCGGGGCGCTTGTCGGGGGCGAGGGAATTGAATTCGTTCCCGCCGACCGCGCCAAGCAACACGGCGTCGGAGGCGAGCGCGGCGTCGAGAGTCTGCTTTGGCAGCGGCGTTCCATCCTGCACAATCGCGACGCCGCCAATGCGCCGCTCAGAAAAGCTAAAGTCGTGTCCGCCGAGGGCGGCAGCTTCCTTCAACACGGCGACTGCTTCGCCGGTGACCTCCGGGCCGATACCATCGCCCGCTACCACTAGGATATTCAGCTTCATTCCTGCTCTCTTTGTTCTGGTCTGTTTGCGATCGTCGATCGATCGGTGGGGAAATCAGTCGAGCTCGGCTACGGGTACGCTGCGGCGCTCGCGAATCGGATCGGGAAGCAGGCCGACGAGGTCCTGGTCGTAGATGTTCTTTTTGCGGTCGGCGAGGGCAACGAAACGGTAGTAGGTCTGCTGCAGCTCTTCGCGATTGAGCGTGAAGCCAAGCTGCTCGAGGCGATGCCGCAGCGCGGCGCGCCCGGAATGCTTGCCCAGCACGAGGTGCGTGCGCGAGACGCCGACGAGACCCGGCGTCATGATCTCGTAGCAGAGAGGATTGGCGAGCATTCCATGCTGATGAATGCCCGACTCGTGCGCAAAGGCATTGGCGCCGACGATGGCCTTATTGGGAGAGGGCTTGAAGGTGATGATCTGCCCGAGCACCTGGCTGGTGGCGTAGAGGTTGTCGAGTTTGATGCCGGTGGAAACGCCATAGCGGTCTCCGCGCACGAAGATAGCCGCGGCGATCTCTTCGAGGGCGGCATTGCCGGCCCGCTCACCGATGCCGTTGATGGTGCACTCTACCTGGCGCGCGCCGGCGGAAATTGCAGCCAGCGAGTTGGCAGCGGCGAGGCCGAGATCGTCGTGGCAGTGCGAGGAGAGCACGATGCCCTTCTCATCGATTGCCGGTACGCGCTCGCGCACCTCGCGGAACATCGCGCCATATTCTTCGGGCGTGGTGTAGCCGACAGTGTCGGGCATATTGATCGTTGTAGCGCCGGCCTCGACGGCAATGCGCACCATCTCGACGAGAAAATCCCGGTCAGAGCGCGTCGCGTCTTCAGGCGAGAACTCGACGTCCTCGGCAAGAGAGCGGGCCAGCCGCACCGACTCGCCGGCGAGATCGAGCGCCTGCTGGCGGCTGATCTTCAGCTTGTATTCAAGGTGCAGGTCGCTGGACGCGAGGAAGACGTGAATGCGCGAGCGGTCGGCAAACTGCAGCGCGCGCGCAGCCATCTCAATGTCCTCTTTTTTGGCGCGCGCGAGGGATGCGATGCGGGGCTTCCGGATTGCCTGTGTGATGGTGGCAATGGCGGCGAAGTCGCCTTCCGAGGCCATCGCAAATCCGGCTTCAATGACGTCCACGCCCAGATCCTCGAGCGCGTGGGCCATGGTCAGTTTCTCCTGGGTGGTCATGCTGCATCCGGGAGACTGCTCGCCATCGCGGAGCGTAGTGTCGAAGAAGGTTACATGGTTTGAAGTCATAGATTTACCCGCCGGCAATCTTTTCCCGGCCATAGAGATTCTCTCGCACCTGACCCCATAAGGCAAAGTTATTCTTTTTTGATAGCAGATAAATTTCTGTTATGTTGGCCCGAATGGATCTGAGTCAGCTTGAAACCTTTCTCGCAGTCGCCGAGGAGCGCAGCTTCTCACGGGCGGCAGTGCGCCTGCATCGAACGCAGCCTGCGGTGAGCCAGGTGATTCGCAAGCTCGAAGGAAGTGTGGGCGAAATCCTCTTTGACCGGGCGGCGCGGGACGGCTCGCTTACCGCAGCGGGCGTGCTTCTGCGCGATTACGCGCTTCGGCTGGTGGCTCTGCTCCGCGAGGCGACGAGCGCAATTGATGAACTGAAGAGCCTGGAACGCGGGCAATTGCAACTGGCGGCGAATGAATCCACCTGCATGTATCTGTTGCCGGCGATCGACGCGTTTCGACGTGAGTTCCCCCAGGTGAACGTGACGGTTCACCGCACGCTCGCCAGCCGCATTCCCGAAGAGCTGAACCTGCGCACCTTTGAGCTGGGGTTGATCTCCTACCGGCCGGATGCGGCGCACTATCGCTCGATCGCGGTCTACGGCGACAGCCTGGCCTTCATCGTGAGTCCGGGCCATCGCCTGGCGGCCACAAAGAGTGTTTCGATCACGCAGCTTGGCGAGGAGAACTTTATTGCCCATCACGTTCTGTCTCCTCTGCGCCGCAAGGTGATTGAGGCCTTTCAGCGGCACCGAACGCCGCTCAAGATGGGCATTGAGCTGCCGACGATTGAATCGATCAAGCGATTTGTTGCGCTGGGCAATGGCGTGGCGCTGGTTCCACACCTCACGGTTGCCCGCGAACTGGAGACGAGGGAGCTGGTCCGCGTGACGGTGGAGGAACTGGAGATGAAGCGGGTCCTGCGCCTCATCCATCGGCGGCAGACCACGCTGAGCTACGCGGCACGGGCGTTTCTGCGCACGGTGCGTTCGCTGGCAGAGACACAGGGGCCGCCCTTTTATTACCATGTGGAGAGAAACCCGTAGAGGATGCGGGCTGGTGCGGTCGCGTTGTTGTGGCCGCCGAATCGGTCCGTCCATCGATGACGCCGAAATGAGAGCGGCGCCGTCTAAGGTGGTAAAGCACTTCCGGCGCATGTCTCTGCACGAGACCCGTTTTGCCCATTTACAATGGCAAGAGCGGGGCCCGGCAAGAACCGGCGCACCGGAACATGAAGCTGGTTGCCGGCCGGACGGTTGGGCAGTCGTGAGGTTCTACAAGGAATGAAGAAGATCGCCCCTATTGCATTCCTGCTGATCGTGTGTGCGGCAGCAGGTCGCGCCCAGGAAAGCAGACAAGATATCAGTCTTAGCGGATTCGGGCTCATCGAACCATTTAGAGCCTCCACCACGGATGTGCAGGTGAGCGCCAACGTGGCTTACGGCGCCCTGGCAAGCTATCGGTTTATGCTCACGCCCTCAAGCGCACTTGAAGCCAACTACGGTGCTACCTACCAGAACTCCATTCACTATCTGGTGAGCAATACCAACAGCTATCTGGTGAACACGCGCACGCAGGAAGTCTCGTTCGCGTATGTGCGGAGCTTTGTTTTCAAGAAGTACAACCCGTTTGTCGAAGCAGGTCCGGGCGTCATGATCTTTCTGCCCATCCGCAACTCGGGTACGACTTCGCTGGATGTGAAGCAGCAGACGCAGGTTGGTGCTCTGTATGGCGCCGGCATTGCCTATGAGATCAGCCCGAGTTTCGACATTCGCGCCGAATATCGCGGCTTTGTCACCAAGGTGCCGACGTTCGGCTATTCGCAGTTTGATACCAAGCGCTGGTACAACATCTACATTCCGACGGTCGGCGTCGCCTACCACTTCTAGCCGCGGAATACCCGCGAAAAACCAAGGGATGAGCCAAGGCTCATCCCTTTCCTATTGCGTGCAGGCGCGCCGTTATTTGTCCGCTTCCTGGTAGCGTCCCAGTTCCTTCACCATCGCGCAGTGAGGCTCCAGCGCCTCGATGGCCTGGCTGCCTTCGTCGGAATTCCGAAGCTGGCAATCAACGTAAAAGATGTATTCCCACGGCTTGCCCTGAACCGGTCTCGATTCAATCTTAGTGAGGTTGACTCCCAGGGCCGAGAGCGCGGTGAGCGCCGCGACGAGCGTGCCCGGGCGGTTTTCAACTGAAAATGCGATGCTGATCTTGTTTGAGAGTGGATCGAGCGAGGAATCGAGCCTGCGCCGCACAAGGAAGAAGCGGGTGAAGTTCTCAGGGTTATCTTCGATGCCGGATTGCAGGATGATTGCGCCATAGTGGCGCGCGGCGGCCTCGCTGGCGATTGCGGCCCCGCGCCGGTCGTTGGACTCGACCAGTTGTTTCACGCTGCCGGCGGTGTCGTAGTAGGCGATGGATTCCACGGCGGGATGAGCGGCAAGAAAGCGCCGGCACTGGGCGAGCGCGACGGGATGAGAGTAGACGCGATCGATGTTCTCAATGGATGAGCCGGCGACAGCGATGAGATTGTGGTGGATGCGGAGGAGCGTTTCGCGCTCTACCCGGACGTCGTGTGCGAGCAAGAGATCAAAGTGCTCGGCGACCGGTCCGGCGAGGCTGTTTTCAATAGGAATGACGGCGGCATCGACGTTGCCGCCTGCGAGCGATGCAAAGACATCGGCGGAGAGAGCGCAGGGAACAATGGTTGCGCCAGGGAGGAGTTTCGTTGCGGCTTCGTGACTGAAAGAGCCAGGTTCTCCCTGGATGGCGACCTTCATTTTTGGTTTCGGAACTTTCCTTTGATTCTGTTGAGGAGCCGAAGCGCTCCAGGCACGATATTACAGCCCTGCCGCCGCCCGAGCTACCTGCGCAGCCAGAGATCGGTGGCGACAAAGCATAGAAAGACCATTGCAATCACTCCGTTCATGGTGAAGAAGGCCGCATTGAGCCGTCTCAGGTCCTTTGGCGAGACGATTGAATGTTCATACGCGAGCAAGAGGGCTGCCGCGGCGACTCCCAGCCATCCTGCGATCCCGAAAGAAAAGAGCCGCGCAAACCACACAAGGAGGCCGAGCATGGCGAGATGCATAAGCCGCGCCGCCCAGAAAGCGGCTGGAACGCCGATGGTCTGCGGCAGGCTGTATAAGCCCACGGTGCGGTCGTGCTCGAAATCCTGGCAGGCGTAGAGGACGTCGAAGCCGCCGACCCAGAGAGTTACGGCAGCGGTGAGAACAACGATGCGGGCATCGAGGCTGCCGCGTACGGCGATCCACGCGGCTGAGGGGGCGAGGCCGAGGGCGAGGCCCAGCACCAGATGCGACCAGCGCGTGATGCGCTTCATGTAGCTGTAGCCAAGCAGGACGAGCAGCACGATGGGCGAGAGATAGAGGGTCAACCTGTTCAACTGGGCAGCAGCCAGCAGAAAGACGCCGGCCATGAGCACCGTGAAGCCAAGGACGAACTGGCGCGATAAGAGACCGGCCGGGATGGCGCGGGCGCTGGTGCGGGGATTGGCGGCATCAAGATCGGCGTCGGCCCAGCGGTTGAAGGCCTTGGCTGCAGAACGGGCCGAGACCATCGCGACCATGATCCAGATGAGCGTGCGCCAGGAGGGCAGACCATGCGCCGCGAGCAGAGCCGCTGTAAGCGCAAATGGGAGAGCAAAGATGGAGTGCTCCCACTTGATCATTTCCAGCGTGATTCGTGTCTTTGACAGCAGGTTCACCGCGGCTGGCTCCAACCATCAGTGTAGCGGACCAGTGTGGCGGGCCAGTGCAGCGGACCAGTGCAGCGGACGGCGGAAAGGGCAGGCGCGGGGGAGCGAGCGCGCAGCGATCTACCGCGAACGGTGATCTTAGATATTCGCTTCGGCTTCTTCAACGCTCGAGGCGAGAGAAAGCACGGTTTCAACCTTCGTGAGCCTGAAGAGATCCGTTACTCGTCCATTGGCGGCCGCGATGATCAGTTTTGAGCCGCGGGTCTCGCAGTGGACATGGTGATTGACCACCAGCCCCATGCCGGCGGAGTCCATGTAAGGCACGCCGGCCAGATCGAAGATCGTGAGCCGTGCGGGAGCACCACTGCGCAAGTTGGCTTGAAACTCAAACATGTTGCGCAGGGTGAGAGGCCCGTTCAAAACAAAGATATGCGTGTCGGGGACAGAGCCTTCCCTGCGTTCAATTGTGAGCGGGGCATCAGTGAGCATGGCGACAAGTGTAAGAACGTTTAGTTAAAGCCGTGTAAACGCGGCGTGTCGCGCTCGCCCGCCAGTGAAGTCTCTGCCATGGCTCGACGAAAAATGAGAAAGGCGCCGAGGCATTGCTCCGGCGCCCTTGTCTCGACTTTGGCTGGAATCAGTTCTTCGATTCCGTGGGCTGACCAGCCACCTGCAGATAATTGTTGACGCTGAAGACGCCCGGGACAGCGCGCGCGCGGATATTTGCCGTGTTCTTGTCGGCCTCCGAGTCCACGACGCCAAACAGCGACACATTGCCGTTCTGCACCGAGATGCGGATAGGCTTTGCCGGATTCATCGCGTACCTGTTCAGTGTCGGGTATCCGTAGACGGCCCGCGCGACCGCCATGCGCGTCTGATCGTCCATGATTGACGTGGGATCGACCTCGATCTCATCAATCACGTCCTTCACGCCGGGGTAGGTGCTCACCAGTGCGATCGCCGAATCCCGATCGACGTAAGTGCGGGCATGGCCACCTACGGTCACGACGCCGTTTTGGACATTGAGGCCTAGCGCGTTGAAGACATTTCCGAACCCAACGCGGTCATAGGCGAGCTTTTCGCCAAGCTTGGCCTTCAGCTCGGCGTCGGAGACGGTTGGGCCGGCGACCTGAATCTGGTTGCGGACTCCAGAGACGCCTTTGGCCTTACTGACTCGCTTTTCCGCATCGGCCTTGTACTCGTATAGATCGACGGAGCCGGTCAGCGTGGCAATGCCGTTCGCGTCGACCGAGACGTGAACGGCGCTGAACTGTTTGCCTTTGATGCGCGACTGGGCGTTGCTAAGTGCATTCTGCTGGCCTTCGGCAGCAAAGGCGTGCAGGCCTGAAACTGGATTGAAGTGTGGGGTTGCCATGGCTGCAGCCGGCAGGCAGAGCAGAATTCCGGCTATTGCGGTTTCGAGCGCAACAGTCCTCATGTGACGGGTTTCATGCATCATCTTCACGTCCTCCCCCCGATTACGATAATGACCTTTAAAGGAGGTCTTGTAACCATTTGATTCGCATTGTGATCCTCTGGTTGTGCCAGGCCAGGCATTAATTCTGAGAGCCGGCTGAATCTGATGCGGAGTGCGACCGGCGGGGCCGAATTCATGCAACGTCTCAGCGGTAGCGGCGCGTTGCCTTGATCACCATGGAAAAAACGCCCGACTCGTCGCGCGCGATCAGCAGGGAGACGTGCCGGTTGATGGCCACCTCTGCCTGCAGGAACTGCTGCGCGGTCGTATTTACATCCGTGGCGTAGGTGAGGGTCAGGTTTTTCCCCAACTGCTCTTCCACGGTGATGCGCGTGGTGGAATTGCCGAGCACTCCGAGATAGTTTGGATCGACTTTGACAGCACCGGCGCCGAAAAGACGCTGCACGCGGCTGCTAACCGAGGCGTTGAGAGCGCCGCCCAGCAACGCTTCGGTGGTGGGATTGGCGGCAACACGCTCCTGCTGTTGCCCATAGATCTGCTGCTCGTTCTGCGTACGTCCGAGAGCGAGGAGGGCCACTACGTCGGCCTCGGGCAATGGCGGGTCGCTGCGGTAGGAGACATTCATCTTGGAGGGCGAGCCATGCAGTCCCAGTGTGATGTCGTAGTCCTCAACGCGGGCGGTTGCGTTGAGATCGATGGCGGGCTCGATGCGGACGGGATTGGTAAAGGTGATGTCTCCGCGCTGCAGTTCGTAGCGGGTTCCCGCGATGGTGGCGTTGCCTTCGGTTACAGAGATTCTGCCCAGCAGGGAAGGAGTGGCCAGCGTTCCGCGCAGGTGGAGGTCGACATCGCCAGCGAGCTTGGCATAGGCATTCTGGAAGTTGAGCTGTGGCGATGACTGGATGCGGACGTCGAGACGGACGTGGTTTGAAGGCGCGTCGGGCGCGGCGATGGTCTGCATCTTGTTTGCCTGGTTTGCGAGGCCCGCAATGTCCAGATCGGGGCTCACAGAAAAGCGGGTGATCATGATGCCGCCGCTCAAGAGCAGGCTGCTGGGCGTGCCCTGCAATTGAAACTTCGCATCGGCCAGTGAGCTGACGCCCTCGGGATAGCGGATGCGCACGCCCTTGCCGGTCATCGTCAAGTCCGCGAAGAGCCCCCGCTGGTAGGCGAGATAGCCGGAGACGCTGAGCTGGCCGCCGCCGGTGGTGGCGGTGAGTGACTTTACCTCGAGCCGGTTCTGGTTCAATTCAAGCGTGCCGTGGAGCTGGCTGAGGCTGTTGGGAAGGTCTTCGAGGGCGAGAGAGGAATTCTCAAAATTGACACGACCCTGAAGGCCGGGGTTTTGCAAGGGCCCGTGGGCCTCGAGCTCAAACGTGGTGGTGCCGCTCGCGGTGAGATCGGGATCCAGAGTCTCGGCTAATTTCAGATTGATCGATCCATTGGCGATGAGGTCGAGCCGGCGATCGTTCTTGAGATCAAGATTGCCGCGGGCCCGGAGGTCGGTTTCTTCCCCCATTACGTGGATAGGATCGAGAGTTACGCGTGAGCCGGCGAGCGATGCATGGACGGGCCCTTCGCCGTGAAGATGGACTCCAGCAATGGCGACGGCGAGGTTCTGCAGAATTGCGTCGCCGCGCAACTGTTCGGGCTGCGCGAGGGGCCCCTCGACTTTGATGGAGCCGGCCAGCTGCGATTCGCCGGTTAACTGAGGGACACCGGTCATCTTTAGCAGTGCGCCGATATTGAACTTTGAGAAATCCAGTTGCGCACTGGTGGAATACTGACCGCTAAGCGCCGTCTGCCCGTGCGCGACAAGCGAAGCCGATTCGAACTGCGTTGAGAGATCGTAGAGAAGGTTGTGGCTGGCGATGTGCGCCGTCATCTTCACGTTGCCCAGATGCTCGCCGTCAACGACGAGTTCAGTGAGCGTTCCCTGGCCTTCGAGGTGAGGATCATTGATGGAGCCGGCGCCCGTGAGGGTGAAGTCCATTGATCCATCGACCTGTGCGCCTGATTCTTTGAGCAGGTGAATTTTGCTTACGTCGATGCCGGCACCGTGAGCAGCGATTTGAAACTGCCTAGCCTTCATGTCATAGCTGCCGGAAGCGGTGAGCCTGCCGGCGTCGTGACTGAGCGTCAACGCACTTAACTGGATGACCTGGCCGGTGATCTTTCCCTGTGCGCGAAGGCCCGCCACGGGCTCGCCATAGAGAGCTCCCTGGTTCAGCTCGACCCAGCCGGAGCCGTCGAGTGAATGCAGGGCGCCTTCGGAGTCCAACTGGGCGTTGAGCCGGCCTGTCAGGGGCAATCTGCGGCCGATGAATGGATAGAGATCGGCGACATCGACGCCAGTGGCATTCAGATGCAGGCGAAGCTGCGAATTTGCGTCGAAGACGGGAGTGCCCGCGTGGGGATGGGCAACGGGCTGCGCGGTGAGTGAACCTTCAAGAGCCAGCGTGGATTGTCCGCGCACGAACAGGCTGCGGTCAATGGTAATGCGCGCTGCCGAATAGCTTCCGTTCGCATCGATCGAATCCCAGTGAACATATTCGGGCTTTGCGGTCTTGTCGGCCGAATGCGCGGGCAATTCGATGGTGAGGTTTGTTGCCTTTGCTTCGCCAGTGAGAAGCGGGTCGATCAAGGAGCCCGACCAGGCGCCGTGAAATTCGGCCTCGCCGCCGAGAGAGGCGGGCAGGGCGCCCACACCGATCTTTCCTTCGCGTTGGAGTCCGAGATCTCGAAGAACCTTGTCGAACTCGCCCAAGTCGGTCGAGCGAAAAGCCACGGAAATTGCCGTAGGGCTCTTCATTGGATAGGCGCCGAGATGTCCCTGCGCGAGGATGTGACTTGCGGGCAGGGAAAGCTCGAGGGTTCGCAGATCAACCGAGCCGTCACGCTGCCTATAGGTGCCGTCGATCGTGCCGGTGGCAGGGCTTTCCCCTGGAACGGGTCTCGCGGAGGGATGCACATCGAGGCGCGCGCCGACGGCGAGGGTGCGCGTATCGCCGTTCATCCATGTTGCGGTCGCGGGTCCATCCAACTGCCCATCGATGCCGAGGCGCTTGAAGGGCTCCTCTCCGACGATGTCGAGAACGGTATCGATAGTGACGTTCCTGAGTTGAGCGGTGACGTTGCCATTGATGGGAATCGTGCCCGGCTCGATGGCGGCGGGCTGCACAGCGGCCCGGGGCGCTTCCCGCTTCCTGCCGAAGCGCCAGAAATGATTTGCCGGCGCCGATGCGGGTGCGGCCGCTTCAATCGCCGAGCTGCCGGGAACCGGGTGCAGCCAATGTTCCAGGGCAACCGTGCCCTCGAGCTGACCGCCCTGCCGGAGGCGCGCGATAACGGAGCTGATCAGAAGGCGCTCCGGGTCGGCGTGTACATGGGCATCGAGGGTTACCCCGTGCGCGCTAACCCCGGAAGCGACGTAGGCGCCGTCCTCCACGTGCACCGGTCCGTCAATACGGAACTGGCCTTCTCCGCCTTCGGCGGTCAAGTTGACGTGCGCGATTCCCTCGGGACAGTTCGGGTAGCCGGTAATGGGCTCAAGCAGCCGTGTATCGAGGTCTCCCTGCGCAGTTGCTTTCCACGTTGGGCGGGTAAAGTCAAGGAGGGATCCGGAGACAGCGATGGTGCGATCGGGAACGCCTTTGCCGCGCGCGGTGAGGCGCAGCGAGCGCAGATAAAGCGCGTTTCGCGCCAGGTCGAGTGTTGCCTGCAGATAGCCAGCCACGGGCGCCGCTACAGGCTTCTCCGCGCCGCCACGCGTGAGTTGCAAATCGCGCGCGCCGGTATCGATGCGATAGCTTTCAGGCATGTTGCCCTGTGCGGGAACATACGCCATCCGCAGGGAAACATCGTTTGCCGCAAAATTCAGTGGTATATGGCGGTTCTGAAAGTCGAATTTCGCGGCGCGGTTCTCGTAATCGAGGGTGCCTTCTTCCAGGGCGACCCGGCGGGCATGCAGGTCGAAGAGCTTGTTGAGTGCGCCTTTGCCGGCCGCGTGTGGCCTGGCGGGACTGGGCTGGTTGGTCGATCCATCGGGATAGACGATGAGATGCAGCGCGGGGCGCGTGATCTCAAGATCACGCAGCAGGATGCGCGGACTGAAGAATCCCAGCACGCTGATCTGCACACGCAGCAGATCGATCTTTGCGTACGGCGCTTCGTTGGATGCTTCGCGTCCGTGAAGCACCAGGCCGCCTGCCTCGGCCTCGAGATCAAGCGGTCGCCAGTGGAAGCTGGCAATCTCCACTTGTCCGCCGGTCGCACTCTGGATGGCCGCGATGAGTCGCGCGCGAACGAGTTTCTCGAACCCCGAGGAATTCATCCACAGGAGGAGAAGGAGCGCGGCAGCAGTGAGAGCCGCGGCTCCGCCGCCGGCGAACCACGCGATTCTGCGGCGCCTCGGGCGTGAGGCGCCGGCGCCCGCATCCCTTATCCGCGATTCTTCTGTCCGCGATTCATCGGGCTGATTCATCGAACCCCCTGGGAGGGATTTACAGGCGCGTGATTGGGCGGGGATGTTTCGAGAGAGGGGTCGAGCACTTCGATGTCGCCCTGGCTGCGCAGATTGTCGAGCCAGCCGCCGAAGAGGCCGGTCACCTGCTGCTGCAACAGGATTTCTTCAATCCGCGCTGACACCTGATCCAAGGGTGGCGCGGCTTCTCCGAGACCATATTCGGGCAGCAGCGTGTTGCGGTAGTAGTCGCGTATCTGCTCGGGGGAAACATGAATGCCAAGCCTGAAGCGCATTTCGATAAAGCGCAGCATCTCCATGCGATCGCGCACGTAGCTATTCACCTGGCTCTCGGTGAGTTGATGAGCGTCGAGAAAGGTCTTCCATCCGGCGTCGCTGACGCAGGCTGCCTGCGCGCATACCGGCAACTGCGCGCGCATCAGGATGACGCGGTCCGCTACCTGCTTGTCAGTGGGGGTGAGGGACTGCTCGTCTTCATCGCGAATCTGCTGGCGAATCAGGGTGCGGCCGATCAGGCGCTCCAGCGCCTCTGGAGGCGTTTCAGTCCCGCTCTGGCGATTGGACGGCTCGAGAACCGAGAGGCGCATTTCGTCTTCAAGATCGCTTTCGAGGATCGCCTGGCCATTGACGGCAGCGATGACACGATTGAGCACCACCGGGGACGGCGTCTGAGAGTACGCAGGGAAGAGCGCCATCGCGGCAAGAAGCCACGCGGCCGCGAGTTGACCCGGGCGGCCGAGGCGGATTCCGGTTTGGGCTGAGGGCATCGTCAAAATGTCTGTCCCAGGCTGAAGAAGAAGTTGAAATGGTCAGCCTGGCCCACATAAGGCTGGCGCGCGGGATTCGAATAATCATAGGTGACGGGATAGATCGGTGGATTCAATCCGTAACTGAAATCGAAGCGGATGGGTCCGACCGGGGTGTGGTATCGCAAGCCGACGCCTACCGCATGCGAGAAGTAATCGAAACTGCAGTTTCCATGCGGCCCGGTCGATGTCACCGGGCCGGACGGTGTGGTCGGAGGATCCGTCTGCGGAATGGGCTGCTTGCAGGCATCGCGGTCCGGCTGGCGGACGCGCAGGGCGCTCTTCCAGATGTCGCCCGCGTTTGTAAACACATTGCCCATATCGTGAAAGAGCACCAGACTGATCGAGTCGCCGACCCACGGCAGGGTTGGCGGAGGAAGACGCAGCTCGAGGCTGTTCACAAGCGCGCCCGCTCCGCCGATGGGGAAGCCCGTCTCCGGGTCGCGCGGACCGGCAGCGTTGATGGAGAAGCTGCGCAGCGAGGTTGGGCCGCCGGCGTAGAGGCGCTCGGGCAGCGGAATCAGCCGGTCGGATTCCTCGCCATAGGCGCGTTCCTGCGCGTAGCGGCTGTTGCGCGCCAGCACCAGGCGGTTCTTGTCAAAGGAATAGAAACTGGAGTTTGTGAGATCAAGCCGGTTGAACTGGGCCTGCGAGCCGAAGGTGTGGCCAGACAGAAAATTCTGAAAGCTTGTGTAGGAGCCTCGATGCGCGTCGATCGGTGAGTCGCGGGTATCACGAATCCACGTGATGCCAGGGCCGGCGACACGCACTGCCTGAGAGAGTACCGGTATGGCAGCCGGATAGACCTGCAGGCTGCTCTCGGCCACTTTTACGCGCCTGAAATCGAACTCGTACACGAATGTGTTGGCGCGCGAGAGCCTGGAACCCGGCGCGTTGAAGCTCTCGGTCCATCGCAGGCCGGCATCCAGCTTCGACGCGACGTAGGTTGTTACGGCCAGGCTGTTGGCATAGCCGCCGGTAAAGTTGATGCCGAAATTCGGGTTCCCTCTAAAGTGCGGATTCTGAAAGACGAAGCTGATGCGTTGTTCGAGAAGGCCGTAAGTTCCCTGAATGGACGCCGATTGCTCGCGGCCGAACAGGTTGTTGCGCGTGACGTCGCCCAGCACCCGGGGGCTGATGCCGGTTTTTCCATTGGGTGAACAGGGAACACCGGGCACGTTGAAGGTGGAACAGTTATTTTGCGGCGTTCCGGTCTGAGCCTCGAAGCCAATACCGTAGGTGAGAGTCCAGCGCCTCGCCTCGCTCATCTGCACCAGCACGGTTTTGCGGCTCGCGGCGCCGTCTGGATTTTCGATCGCGGTGTTGACTTCGTTGAAGAGCGCGAAATCGTAGAGGTTGCGCTGGGTTTCAAGAAGCGAGGCCTGGCTCAGAGGATCACCTTTGCGCAGCGTGATGGCGCGCGCTACGGTGTCGGGACGCGTGTAATGGAGTCCGGTGAGATGCACCTCGCGGACAAAGGTCTGTTTCCCCTCGCTGATGTGAAAGGCGATATCGATGAGGTTCGAATTCCCCGGCTCGGGCTTCTGTTCGACCTCTACCTTTACCTGCTCAAAGCCCCGGTTGAGGTAATCGGTCAGCAGGGCATCGCGATCGCCAGCGAGATTCACCGGAGAAAAGAGCTGTCCCGAGGTAGTGTTCATCAGCGCTGCAAGCTGTGCATGCTCCACGTGGTCGTTTCCCTGCACGGTTACCGCGCCCACGCGCTGCTGCGGGCCTTCATCGATGTGGTAGTCGATTTCAAGGCCGGCGGCCAGCCGCGACGAACCATAGCGGCGCTTGCCGGCATCATTGTCCACAGTGTTCACCGATGGCGTGATCTTCACAGCAGAAAAGCCGTTGTTTTGATAGACCGTCTGCAGAGCGCTCACATCGGCCGCCACCAGCGCCTGGCTGTAAGTGCCATGGTGATCGAGTGTGTCCGCCTCGTGGACGCTGAGCAGGTCCTTGAGCGTTGCCGAATCGAAGTACTGGTTGCCGGAGACGGTGACATTTGATACCCGGCGCCGCAGTCCGAGGGTCACTGTGTACACGATCTCTACTTCATTTGCGCTGGGCGTCTGCTGTTTGTGGTCAACCTTTACGTCGAAATAGCCGAGCCGCTGGTAGTAGTCCCGCAACCTGCGGTTGCCCTCGTTGAGCAAGTCCTCATCTACCGTTCCTTCTTCGTAAACCGGAATCGCATGCTTAAGGCGTTCGGTGCCCATGGTGGAGCCCTCAAGACTCACCCGCACGACCGGACCGCGATTCGCAACGAACTGGTAGTTGATCCGCTTCGTCGCGGGATCGTATACCTGCGAAACCAGCTTGATCTCAGCCTCCAGGCGGTCGCGTTTCTGGTAGTGCCTGAGCACGCCGTTGAGGGCGCGATTGACCGTGTCGTTGTCCACGCGGTTTCCGGCCCGAAGCTTCGCCGCGCGTCGAAAGGTCTCGACGCTCATGCCGGAATCGCCGCTGACCTGCACATCGCCAACGCGCGCCTGGGGTCCCGAATCGATACGGAACGAGAGGTCGGCCAATTGCTGCGCAGGATCCGGTATGGCTGTCTGGGAGATAGAGGCTTCGTGATAGCCGTTGTCAGCCAGGGTCTGTATCATCTGCGTCCGCGCCTGTTCGAGCCTGATGCTTGTGAAGCGCGTTCCCGGCAGCAGGCGGCTCGCTCGCTCCAGCTGAGAATTCAGCGACGATCCTTTGGCGCCGTAGACACTGATGGTTCCAACAAACTGGCGCGGCACGCCCTTGAAGATGAGATCGGCGCCTCCTGCTGCTTCTCGAATGCCCTCGACCTCGATGGTCTCGAAGAGGCCGGTTGCGAAAATCTGCCGCAGGCTTTCGGCAAGGTCCTGCAGGCTGAGCGGTTCTCCGGTTTTCTGGGCGAGGTTAGCGGGCAGGGGCGCCAGCCGGTCGGCGCTAACCCCTTCAAAGCTGATCCGCAG
>JBATYG010000520.1:0-2384 GCA_049673945.1 Occallatibacter sp. | reverse complement strand
GAACCTGCTGGTGCTCAGCCGGTTTGAGCCGGCCCGGTTCTTCGGGCAGCCGGTCCGCGGGCTTGCGGTGCTCTCCTTCTCCGGCGTTTCCGTCCGCGGCTGATTCAGCCCACTCGTTTCATCGGATGGCTAGGCGATTGCCGACGGGCCGTTCAGAACTGCAGCTGGATGCGCGTCTGGAAAAATTGCGTATTGCCCCTGAGGTCGAAGCGGTCGAGGCGGCCGTAGCCATAACCCGCTTCTAAACGCACGTTATTTGACATGTGCCAGTTGACCATAGGGGTAACCCTGCCGAACTTCCCTCCCTGTATCTTCTGATCGTCAAGATTGATATAGGAGTATCGAAGCACCAGTTCCCATGCCCCCGGACCGCCCTGAAATACCGAACGCTTTGGAGACACGGCTCTGAAAAATCCCCCCGCCGTGTTGTAAACACGCGAGGCGTCATTGAAGAGATGAGTAAAGACGACATCGCCCCCACTAAACAGGGGATTATTCGCGCTTGGGGAGTTGACGTGCATCCACCAATATTCACTTCCCAGAAGATTTCGGTTTCCACGGTAGTAGGCTTCATAACCGAGCATCCAGGTCGAATCGGCGCTAAATTTGCCGGTATCGACAAAGTATGGTGCTGTCCACGCCTCTGGTCGCGACCTGAGCTGAAGCACGTGGTCTTCGGGTGTGGCGTAGCGATAAGACACTCCAAGGTTGAGCAACTTGTCTCGTTTGTCGTCATGGATTGGGAGCCACACGAACCGGCCTACCAGCGTGCTGGAATACGTAGAAAACGACTGGCTGTGCGATACCACGTCGTTGAAGTACCCGGCGTTCCAGAGGACGTGATACTTGGGGGCGTAGCCGAGCCACTTGATTCCGTCGGCGAGGATGGGGATAGTGGCATCACTGATCTCCTGGCGTTCAAAAGTCCAGCCGTCGTATCCAACCATGATTTTGAGAAGAGAGAAACCCTTGCAGACTATGACAAAGGGATGGAGGCCGGGCGTCGGGCCATGGAACATGAACACAGTATAGGCGAATATAAGGCGAAGATGTCAACAAGCGCTTAGTTTGAGCGCCGGGCAGTCAAGCATGGGTTTAGACCGTAGTCCGAAGAGGAACGAGGATCAATCCTTACATGCCCGGATGCTGCGGCGTTTATGAGGACTCATCAGCATCTAGCCGCATTTTGTTATCATGCGCATGTGTCTCCGAGGTGGAGGTGGTGATGGTCGTATCCCGCCGCTCTTTGATCCGTACGTCGCTCGCTGCCGCGCCTTTTCTGTTTGGTGAAATCGCACTCCCTGCCCGAGCGCTTGCCGAGGTTCCGAACGCAGATCCCAATCAATGGTTCTGGTTCCCGGGTCATAGCTTTTGTATGAAAGCTACTGGGAAGGATACTGGTGGCACATCCGCTTGGTTGATGGCGGAAAATGGCACGCGACAAGGCGTTCCATTCCACAAGCACAAGAATGAGGATGAGTCCTTTTTCGTGGTCGAGGGAACATTTGAGATTTCTGTTGGCGACAAGACAGTGGTGGGTGGGCCAGGCACCTATGCATTTGGACCACGCGAGATCCCACATCGCTGGACAAACGTTGGGACCAGCCGTGGAAGGATCATGAATGTTTTTACGCCATCCGGGTTTGAAGCCATGTTCTACGAAATAGGCTTACCTATACCTGACTCCGCAGCGCCACCGCCGCAAAATCCTGCACCGCTCATCGCTCGAATGCCGGTGCTGGCCGAGAAGTACGGACTTACACGAACAGGTGATTTCAAATATCCGCCGCCGCCGCGCAAAGGGTAGCGAATCAATCCACACCGGTTAGTACCGCGAAGTCGGCTTGTGGCCACAAATCGGCCTGCGAACGATGGATCACTTTTGATGCTCAACTAGCTTGTGCCAAACTTCCGTTTCTTAGAGATTCAATCGCCCTGTTCAGCTGTGCGTCCACTCCGCCTCTCCGCTCTTTCCAGTCGAATTCAACAAGTTCGTCCGGTTCGATGGGTGTCCCTTCAAGAACTGATCCTTTCCATGTGTAGTAGGCTCCCTTGGGCAGAGCCAATCTGTACCCTTCTCCGACTTTCACAGAGGTCGCGGACAGCAACCGGCCGGCTGTTGGCTCGCCCGCAATTTTAGCCAGCTTGTTCTCTCGAACAAATGCAACGATCATCTCAGCCGCGCTCGCTGTGTGCCGATCAACGAGAACTACGACGTTGCCATGAAATCTCTTTACCCCTAGTCCTTCCGCTTCAAGGTAAGCGTACGCCGAGTCCCTTGTAGCGAGAGCGGTATTGCAGAGCCGAAGATCGGCTCATGTCTGACGCAGTTGGGTTGAGTACGGATCGTCGTGTTCGCCGTTTCCGGTCGATTTCGGAGAAGC
>JBATYG010000519.1:0-3444 GCA_049673945.1 Occallatibacter sp. | reverse complement strand
AGGAGGAAGACGTGAGAAAAACCATCCTGTTGGCGATGGGTGAAGCACTGTGTCTCTTGTCCCTTGCCGGCTGCGGGCCGCAGGCAAAAACGGCGCCCGGAATTCCGGTCGAGCCCAAGTGGAAAGGCCCCGCCTATCGCCTGGCCTTCGACGCCAAAGCCCCTAAACCAAACCCGCATGGAATCAGCCTGCCCGGCATCAACTTCACCGCCAACCCTGACGCGCTCGAGCGTCGTGCCACCCTCGTGCTGCACTACGACTCATCCGAGGTCAAGTCGGACAACCTCATCATCAACCAGGTCACCCTTGCGCCCTTCGACATCTCCGGAGCCGAGGGCTCGCTCTCGCCCGACACCATTGACCAGGCCAACCAGGGCCTGTCGCACCTGCTCAGCGCCTATTGCATGAAAGACAAGGTCGAGGTTTCGCTCGCGCTCGCCCGCTCTTCGCTTGCGCCGCAGGCCGACGACGCCGAGATCGCCGACAAGCGCCTCTCTGACTGGCTCAACATCGAGCTGCCCTACAAGAACCAGAAAAAAGGCTGCCCCAAATAAGTCGAAGAATCCGAATATCCCACCATGTCAATCCGCACAAAAGTGGGTGCCCCATGCATGTCCGCCGCGGCGGACATGCGTGGGAATCCTGGTCCTTCTCAGTCTCAACCTTCTGATTCTTCGATCGCTGAATCAAACGGCCACTGCCGCAGCCTCTTCGCGCGCCACAGGTAGATCAGCGATCCGCTGATTGCGATGCAGGCAGCCATCACAATGCCTTGCAGCGCCTGCACGCGATTCACGAGGATGAAGACAAAGCCCGCCATTGCCACCAGCGGCGGCAGCGGATAGAGCGGCATCCGGAAGGGCCGCGGCAGCTCGGGCCGCTGAATGCGCAGGACAATCACGCCAATCTGCTGCAGAAAAAACTGCAGCAGAATGCGCGTGATCACCAGCATCGTGATCACCTGCTGCAGGCTGAAGAAGCAGAACACCGTTGCCACCAGCCCCAGCGCCACCAGCGAGCGGTGCGGAATGTTGTAGCGCGGATGAATCCTGTCGAGGGAGCGGAAGAAGTTGCCGTCGTGCGCCGCCGCATACGGCACCCGCGAATAGCCGAGCAGCAGCGAAAACACTGACGCGAATGCGGTCCACATCACCAGCGCAGCCATCACGCGGCCCGCCCAGATGCCGAAAGCCGATCCCGCAATATCGGCCACAAGCTGCAGGCGCGTCGCAGCCGCCGCGGATTGGAGCGCGCTGGCCGCCGCATCGTGCACCGCCGGCAAAGCGGCCAGGTTCATCGTCACGTAGGACGCCGCAACAAAGAGCACTGACAGCAGAATCGCGCGCGGAATCGTCTTCTCCGGCCTGCGCACCTCGCTGCCCAGAAAGGTGATGTTGTAGTACCCCCAGTAGTCGTACGTCGCAATCAGCGTGCCCTGCGCCAGCCCTGCAACGGCAAGCCCGGCGGCCAGCGGCGGCGACACCGGCATATGCCAGCCGCCCATCGCCGACGCCCGCGCAAAACCTGACACGATCACGCCGGCAATCGCCGTGAGCACGCCGGCGAAGAGCACCCACGCGAGGCGTGTCACCGAGCTGAGGTTGCGATAGAGCAGCGCCGTCACCAGCAGGCAGGCGCCAGCCGCGGCAAAGCTGGAATAATGGAGCGCGGGCAGAGCCGCAATGGGCGCGGTCTCAAGCCCCGGCCAGAACCACGCCAGAAAACTCGCCAGGCCAATGCAGCCCGAGGCGATCGAGAGCGGAGCCGAAAAGCTGAGCTGCCACACGTAGAGAAAGCTCAGCCAGTTCCCTGCCCGCTCCGCGCCGTAGATTTCGCGCAGAAACGCATACGAGCCGCCCGCGCGAGGAAACGCCGCACCCAGCTCCGCCCACACCAATCCATCGGCAACCGCAATGAGGGCGCCCAGCAGCCACGCACCCACCGAGAGCCGGTAGCCCGCCGCAGCAATCACCAGAGGGAGCGTAATGAACGGCCCCACGCCGATCATCTCAAGCATGTTGAAGAGCACGGCCGAGCGCAGGCCGATGCGCCGCTCGAGCGGCTCGCTCGCTTGAGATGTCGATGGAAGGTTCAAGAAATGCGATCCTTGGTGACTACTCTGGCGGATTGTACACTGGCGAGGACCATGTTCCTTGCCGAGAGAGTTCATCGCATCGCAGCAGTGGCAGCACTGGGGAGCCTGATTGTCGTGGGCTTCACTCCGAACCGCCTTAGAGCGCAGCAGAAGAATGAGCCTGCCTCACTGGCCACAGCCGAGCCGAACGATATCGCGCTGCCCCTGCCCGAGGATCGAGGTGAAGCCGCGCTCGAGCAGGCCCTGAAGCGGCTTGGCACCACGGCGAGCGCGCTGATGATCGTTGCACACCCCGACGATGAAGACGGCTCACTGCTGACTTGGCTCTCGCGCGGCCTCGGCGTGCGCGCCACACTTTTCACGCTCACGCGCGGAGAAGGAGGCCAGAACGTCATGTCCGGCGACGCCGATGACGCTCTCGGCATCATCCGCACCAACGAACTGCTGAGAGCGAGCGAGTTCTACGGTGCAAAGCAGCTCTGGGGAACACAGGCGGACTTTGGCTTTTCGAAAACTCAGGAAGAAGCCTTCGCGCGCTGGGGACACGAGCGCGTCCTCTATGACGCGGTGCTGGCAGTGCGCCAGGTTCGCCCGCAGATCATCGTCTCCACCTTTGTGGGCGGCATCACCGATGGCCACGGGCAACATCAGGTCTCGGGCGAGATCGCCCAGGAAGTTTTCAAAGCCGCCGGCGATCCCAAGGTCTTTCCCGAGCAACTGAAGAATGGCCTCGAGCCGTGGCAGCCGCTTGCTGTCTACTCCATGACGCCCTTCGCGCCCGTCACGGATAAGGGCATGTTCGATTACGCCACAGGCAAGTGGGCGCCGGCGAAGTTCAAAAACTACGTAACCGGCGAGGCGACCACCGGCGTTCCTTCAACAGACGTCACACTCTCCGTGGGCACACGCGATGCAACCCTCGGCCGCAGCTACGCGCAGATCGCGCGCGAGGGCTGGGGCGAGCAGAAATCGCAGAACGGCGGCGCCAGCCCCGCCCTCAGTGGCCCCTCCAGCGCCAACTATCACCTCTGGGCCGTGGATGCAGCGGCAAAGGCTGCCACGGGCACAAAAGCCAAGGATGACGATCTCTTTGATAATTCGAAGGTGCAGATCGACACGAGCATCAGCGGTATCGCGAGGCTTGTTCGCGGTTCGGCGCCCGCCTGGCTCACAAGCGGCCTGCAGGCGATCGAGGCAAGCCTGAAACGGTCTGAGGTGAAGTGCGCCGGCGATGTGGGCGCACCGCTTGCGCAATCGCTGGCGCCGATCTATCGCGCGACACTTGACCTGCGCGCGAAAGTGGCCGCCAGCGATCTCGATGCGCGGGCCAAAGCTGACGTACTCTTTGA
>JBATYG010000518.1:0-2032 GCA_049673945.1 Occallatibacter sp. | reverse complement strand
GCCTCGGCCGCTTCGTGCGCGATGCTCTGCGCGAGTCGCTCACCCGCACCGTCACCGCTCAAGTAGGCGCGCTGCTCTCTCGCCGGGCCTTCAACGACTTCCGCCGCCGCCTCGATTACACCGAATATGGTGGGGCGCAACTGCTAGGTGTCCGCGGCATATGCGTCATCGGCCACGGCTCCTCCAACGACAACGCCATCTACAACGGCATCCGCGTTGCCCACGAGTTCGCCAAAGCCAACACTAACCAGCAGATCGAGCGCGAGTTCGCGAGTCGCCCCACGCGTCGCCCCGCCCGTCCCGGCGACGAGCCCGAAGTCACCATCCAGTAGGCCTTTGCCATGCAGGCAGACCCCGGCAGCAATCATCAGCACCCGCTCAGCCAGTGGCCGCCGCGATTGCTCGCCCGTCTCGCCTGCCCCGTCTGTCACGGCGCCCTGCGCATCGAAAGTCCCGACGCGATCCTCTGCACGGCCTGCCTGCGCCACTACCCCATCCTCGACGGCATCCCCGTCCTCATCGCAGAACGCGCAACCGGCGGCGAGGCCTTGACTTGATTTTCCGGCTTTGGGCAATTCCGAGAGCCTCCTGTTGGGGTCATGACAAGCGCGTTTCCCGGGACTAATGATTCGACCGGACTTCGTTCAATAAGTGCATTGGCCTGCTTGCGATAGTTGAAGCTCACTCCTGTCGAAGAGCCTGCATCGGTTCGACCGCCGCCGCACGACGAGCCGGAATCCAACTTGCAGCGAGTCCCACCAACACCAACAGCAAGGCCGCTCCCGCAAACACAACCAGATCGTTTGCCCTCAGCCCATAAAGTAAAGACTGCACCAGCCGGGCCGCAAAAATCGACGCCCCTATGCCGCATGCGATGCCCGCCGCCGAAATCCACGTTCCCTCGCGCAGCACCATCGTCAGCACCTGCCGCGGCAGTGCGCCCAGCGCCATCCGAATCCCGATCTCGCTTGTCCGTTGCGCCACAGAGTAAGCCATCACGCCATACACGCCCACGCAGGCCAACACGAGTGCCAGCATACCGAACGACGCCGTCAGCGCAGCAATTATCCGCTCCTGCTGCATCGACGCGTCAATCTGCTCCTGTTGTGTACGGATATCCTGCAGCGGCAAATCCGGATCGATGGCCTGCACAGCCTTGCGGAGCGACGGCACAATGGCCCCTGGACTCAGGCTCGTCCGTATTTCATATGTCGCTCCAAAACCGAGGTTCGGCGTCTGCAAGTACGGCTGGTAGAACACGCCGCTCGGGGCCTCCTTGAGCGACCAGTACCGCGTGTCGCCGCACACGCCTACTACTTCAATAAGGTCTCCCGGCTTGCCTTCCATCGGATGGAAATGCGCAAGGAAATGCTTGCCGATCGGGTTCTGCCCTGGAAATGCCCGGCGTGCCAGGCTCTCGCTTAGAATGCCGACCTTCGGCGACGTCGCAACGTCGTTCGCATTGAAGTCCCGACCCGCCAGGATCGGAATTCCCATGGTGTGAAAGAACCCGGCGCCCACCGCGTTGTTCCACGCCGACTGATCCTTACCCGGATCGATCCGCTCTCCTTCTGGCAGAAAGTTCGTGTTTTCCATACTGCCCGAGATGTATGCAACCTCCGATAGCGTCAGCGCGTCGACCCCCGGTAGTGCCCTTAGCTGTTCTTCAATCCTGCGGTGCAGATTCAGGTCGCTCGGAGCGGGATACCGCGACCCTGGCTGCGCAATCGAAAAGATGACCAAGTGATCGGTCCTGAATCCCGGATTCACTCGCGCCAGATTCCAGAGTGTCCCGACAAACAGAAATGCGCCAATCACCAGCAGTGTCGACAACATCACCTGAAACCCGACGATAGCCTTCCCGCCAATTCCTCTGTGACGCCGCGTGCTTGTGCGCGTAGCTGATTTCAAGGAGGCTCCCACATCGCTGCGCGTTGCCAGCCACGCCGGCACCATTCCGAACAGCAGGCCGCTCGCGATCGTGATTCCACCCGTGAACAAAAGCACCATCCAGTCCAGCGGCATCGTGAAG
>JBATYG010000517.1:0-2592 GCA_049673945.1 Occallatibacter sp. | reverse complement strand
TGTAATCCGGATCGAAGAGCACGTTCACGCCTGCGGCCTTGCCGATCGCCTGGTAGATGATCTTCGAGTCCTCAACCATATGCAGCGTCAGCGGCTCGTTCGACATCGGCTTCAACTGCATAGGGCTGGCCATGGAGTCGAGCTCGGACGCCTCGCCGGCCGGCTCAGGCATGCCCGTCACGTTCGGCACCTGCTCCTTGTGGCGGGCGCGCACCTTGGCAATTTCCTGCACCGCAGCTTCGTTGCCGGGATCGATCTCGGAGGCGCGCAGAAACTCCGACAGCGCGCCCTGCTCATCCCCGGTTTTGAGCAGCCTGCGGCCGTTGGTCATGTGCGCTCCCGAAGCCGACACCTGCACGCGGAACATTGCAGCTTTGTAGCCGAGTTCGTTCGGATTGAGCGAGTAGGCCTTCTGGTAATTGGTAAAGGCGGCGTCGTAGTTCTGGCTGACTTCTGCCGCCTGTCCCATCTTGAAGTAGGTTTTTGCCGACCGCGCATGCGCCGCGCAGCAGCCAAGCAGGAGGCTGACCAGCAGAAAAGCGGTGCGGGCGATGGGAATGGATGCGGCAGAAAGGCGCTTCATTGAACTCCCCGGCGTCGGTGCAGGTCTGCTTGAATCCCAGAGCCTGGGCATGACGCGCATTTTGTCTCTGGGAATGACCATCCAACGATGCCTCATTTTAGCAAAGCCTTTCTGAGGTGCAGCTTATGGGCAGATGCGATCCGGCAATGTGTTCAGGATTAAGGGGCCGGGGCACAACAGCATCATCCGCGCCGATGCTACGATGAAGAATCAAGGGTACTTCCGAATGCCGCGCCAGACAAGCCATACCATTGTTCCGCAAACCCGCACCGGGCCAGAAAAGAAGGCCAAACCGCGCGACCCCGTCGCCAGCGGCGAGCGGGATGCTGCGCAGAACCGGGTTGCGAGCCACAACTACTTCCTCCTCGAGAAATTTGAGGCCGGCGTTGCCCTGCGCGGCACCGAAGTCAAATCCATCCGCGAGGGCAAGGCGAATCTCAAGGATTCCTACGGCCTGATCAAAAACGGAGAGGCCTTCCTGCTTAACGTACATATCGGTCCCTATTCGCACGGCAATATCGCGAATCACGACGCCCTGCGCACACGAAAGCTGCTGCTCCACCGGGAAGAGGTTCGCAAGCTACAGTCAAAGACGCAGGTAAAAGGACACACGCTCATCCCGACCCGCCTTTATTTCCGTCACGGCCGCGTGAAGTGCGAGCTCGCCGTGGCCAAGGGCAAGCAGGACTGGGACAAGCGCGAGACCGAGCGCCGCCGCGAAGCCGACCGCGAGGCCCGCGCTGCCGTGAACGCCAACAAGCACCGCATGGGCCGCTGACGGCTCACCCCGCAACATCCCAATTTGAGGAATGATGAAGACCGAACTTTCGTTTGCAACTCCGGCTGGAATTGAAACCGAACTGCTGGCAGTGCTGGCCGCCGACGCTCAAACCGCGAAGGGCTCCGACGCGAAGCCGCAGCCCGTCCTGCTCACCGGCGATGAAGCGGTCAAATCCGCTGCCGCCGCGGTGCTCGCCACCGGCGAATACAGGGCTGGCGCCAATGAAACTCTGCTGCTCCACGCCCCCTCCGGCCTCAAGGCAAAGCGGCTGCTGATCGTGGGCCTCGGCAACCAGGCCAGGGCGACGATTCACAACGTGCGCAACGCCGCTGGAACAGCCGTCCGCTTCGCCAAGCCGCGCGGCCTGCGCGAACTGACCCTTGCCCTGCCCCAGTTCGCTCCGGCCCAGCTTGAAAGGCTCTCCCCCACAGGGAGTGTGCGGGCCGCCGCCGAAGGCGCCTGCGTTGCCGACTTTGACCCTGACACCTACCGCAGCGATCGGAAGGACCAGAGCATCCAGGCCTTCACGCTCGCGGCGCCTCCCTCCGCCGACCAGGCCGTATGCAAGGCGGCCTTCGCCGAAGGCGTCATCATTGGTGAGAGCCAGAACTTCGCCCGCTCCCTCGTTAACGAGCCCGGCAACAAGCTCACGCCCACGATCCTCGGCCAGCGCGCTGCTGCGATGGCGAAGGAGGTGGGCCTCGCTGCCGATGTTTACTCGACAGACAAACTGCACGAGCTCAAGATGGGCGCCTTTTGGAGCGTTTCGCAGGGCTCCGAGGAGCCGCCCGCGCTGATCGTGCTCCGCTACAACCCTCCCGGCGTAACCGATGGCCCCGTACTCGGACTCGTCGGCAAAGGCATCACCTTCGACACTGGCGGCATCTCCATCAAGCCCGCCGACAACATGGAGAAGATGAAGTACGACATGGCCGGGGGCGCTGCGATGCTGGGCGCCATGCGCGCGATTGCCCTGCTCAAACCCAGGGTGCGCGTCATCGCCATCGTCTGCGCGGCTGAAAACATGCCCGACGGCAAGGCGCAGAAGCCCGGCGACGTGCAGACGGCGATGCCTTTCTCAGGCAAGCCGGGCAAGACCATTGAGATCATCAACACCGACGCCGAGGGCCGCCTCGTGCTCGCCGACGGCCTCACCTACGCGCGCACTCTCGGCGCCACGCACCTCATCGATGCCGCCACGCTCACCGGGGCGATCGGCGTTGCCCTG
>JBATYG010000516.1:0-1973 GCA_049673945.1 Occallatibacter sp. | reverse complement strand
GCACTCCGGGACTGAATGGGCTAGGCATGCGGAACAATGTGGTGAAGATGGCCCGATTGAAGCACGAGCTGAAGGCGGCGCCGGCGTACGCGTACTACTTCACATGGCAGTCGCCGATGCTGGATGGCGTGCCCGGGGCGTGGCATACGGCGGAGCTGCAATTCTGCTTCGACAACACGAAGCGATGCGAGCAGGGAACGGGCAATACCCCGGAGGCGCAGGCGCTGGCAAAGAAGATGGCTTCAGCATGGGCGGCATTTGCCGCGACGGGGAATCCGAGTAGTTCGGGACTGAAGTGGGCGCCTACGGATCCAGAGACGAACAAGACCATGGCGTGGGACAACGAATGCAGGATGGTGGATGATCCGGAAGGCGAAGCTCGCAAAATCATCTTGGCCTGACTGATGGTTCGGTCTCATGAAGCCTAAATCAGATCTCACCGAGGCCTCCAGATCCTATCGATTTCTATTGGCAAAGAACGTGACACCGAATCAGGCAATGACTACTTCGGGGCCAGGTACTACGCGTCGTCGATGGGACGGTTCTTGAGCCCGGATTGGAGCGACGATCCGGAAGCGGTTCCATATGCCGATATTGGTAATCCTCAGAGCCTGAATCTGTATGCCTACGTCAACAACAAGCCTCTGCGTGCTACCGATGCGGCGCACCGAGCTTACAATAAGGCGGTTGAGAAGCTACTAAAGCTAGATACCCCAGAGGGGAAACAGCATCTAATGGACGAGGGGATAGACGGGGCGAAGGAGGCCGCACGGAAGGTACTTGATTCCAACGATCCTAATGTCAAGGGATTCCTCGACAACATGAAGACGCCTGACGGATTGATCGGCAGACAAGCACTCGAAGGAGTCTTGGAGGGAGACGAAGGCGCTCTTCTTGACGTTGTTGTTGATGGAGCGGCTGGGCTGGCTGCCGTTGAATAGTGACTATGGATATCCCACAGTTGTTTCCGATTTTTGTGCCTCAGGGCAAGAGCAAGACCCGCTATAGGGTCGGCTACATCGATTGCCAGGGGAAACTCGTTATCGACCCCCTATTCAACAAGGGAACCATGTTTGTCGACGGTACAGCCTCGGTCCAAGTAGAGAGCGGTCGCTGGGGCGTCATCGACTCGAATGGCAACTTTCTCATCCAGCCCGAACTGCCAAATTGGTGCCGGTTCCAAGATGGCATCGCGCCCTTAGCTACGAAAAAAGGGAAATGGGGGATTATTGATAGGACCGGCAATTTTGTCGTTCAGCCCATCTACAACTCGATTGGTCCTTTCGCGAACGGGCGCGCTTTGGTCAGGATTGGCGAGGAGAAAGCGGCCCGATTTGGTTTCATCGATCGGACAGGAGCAGAGCTCATCCCTCTGAACTTCCATAGGGCCAAGCATTTCTCAGAGGGCTTTGCCGCAGTCAAGATTGGACATCTTTGGGGTTATATCCTTCCATCTGGCGTTTTCCAGATTACACCGCGTTTTGATGGAATGGGGAAAGCAAAACGCTACCCGGATATACGCGCAGGTGCCTTTGTGGACGGCCTGGCGCCTGTCTGGGCAGGCCAAGATTACTACAGGTTCATCGACTCGGACGGCTCCTTCATGTTTGAGAGCGGATTCGATGACGCGAATAGCTTCAGCGAAGGTCGTGCTGTTATCAAACGAGGGAACCGATTCGGGTATATCGACAAAGATGGCTGTACGGCAATCGAGTGCAGATTTACCCTCGCGCGCGATTTCTCTGAAGGTTTGGCACGAGTCGAGGTTGAAGAGCCTCGAAGTGGATTTTCTCTCCCGAGCGGATTTATCGACCGTGAGGGCAACATGGTGATTCCGCCACAGTTTTATTCGGCCAGTGGTTTCGTTAACGGCCTAAGCCTTGTATCGACCGACGACTCGATCGGCTACGTTAACAGATCGGGTGAATTTGTATGGCAAGGACCATTTGTCGATTACGGAGTCGGTTTTTAGT
>JBATYG010000515.1:0-2442 GCA_049673945.1 Occallatibacter sp. | reverse complement strand
CAGTATCGGTTGCCGGCTGTCAACAGGGCGTTAAGAGGGCGCGAATGCAGCTTCAATTGGCGCGCAGAATCAATCGAGTAACGATTGGCGCCTCGCGGTGAATGGGCGAAGCCTCAACGGCAACGTTCGGGCTGCTCAGTTACTTACTGGTTTTGGCGATCTCCGGGCCGAGAAAGTCTTCGAGGGTCCACCCCGGCATGAGCTCACTGACTTTGTGTTCAGCGGCGCTCGTAGCCTCAGGCACGAGATAGTTCTGCGTAAGTCCGTTGCGCAGCATCTCGAAAGCCTGCTCCGGCGTATCGGCAAACTGAAAGAGATCGAGATCCTTGGGCGAGATGGCGCCCGTGTCGACCAGCACATCGAGGTCGAAGACCTTCTTCCAATATTCCGGCCCGTAGATCACCACCGTGATCTTCTTGGCGAGCTTCTGTGTCTGCGCCAGCGTGAGAATCTCGAACATTTCATCGAGGGTGCCGAAGCCGCCGGGAAAAACGACCAGAGCCTTCGCGAGATACGCAAACCAGAGCTTGCGCATAAAGAAGTAGTGAAACTCGAGGTTCAGCGCCGGCGTGATGTAGGGATTCGGAGACTGTTCGAAGGGCAGACGGATATTCATCCCCACCGTCTTGCCACCGGCTTCATAGGCGCCGCGGTTGGCCGCCTCCATGATGCCGGGGCCGCCGCCGGAGGTCACGACGAAGCGGTGACGGCGCGAGGGAATCGTCTTGGCCCAGCTCGTGAGCATCTGCGCGAGACGGCGCGCATCTTCGTAATAACGGGCCATCTGCACGGCGGCCACGGCGCGCTTGCGCTGCAGGTCGGTCGCCGTCCCTGCAACAATCTCCGGCGGAGAGGCCGGCTGCTCCGATTCAGGAGCAGGCTGCGTCGAGCCCGTGTTCTCGAGCAGCTCGAGTTCGTGTGCGGCTTCTTCACTGCCGCGAAAGCGGGCCGAGCCGAAGAACACGACCGTGTCCTGAATGCGCTCGCGGCGAAAGCGCGCAAGGGGCTCGAGATATTCGGCGAGAATCCGGATCGCACGGCCATCCGCGCTGCTCAAAAAATTGGGATTCTCGTAAGCGAGCGGAGCCGGATTCAGCCGCGGCGGCGTGGAGCCATTTGATTCCTCAGGGGACGCGATGCTGTTTTCGGCTTTCTGTTTTCCGTCTGCCATTGCTTACCTGTTTCGATAGCGGATCGCGTCTTTGAAGGCGATCCACAAATTCAATAATCCCAATCCTGAAACAACACCGCGCACGGCTCCATTCGCCGCATAGATCGAGAGCGTCGGAAACTGCGCGAAGAGCGGATTCTGATCCCAGAAGATCGGGGACCACGGCGCGTAACACACCGCCAGTCCGATATAAATGCGAAGTAGAACGCGGAGAAAGAGTTCGGCGCGAACCAGCCAGCGCGGAATGCGTTGCGGCGGCTGCCCTGCCGGAAGAAATGCCGAAGCCGGAGCGCCGCGCGTGGTTTCCGGCTCAGGGGCCGGGTTCGCTGGCAACGTAGGCGATATCAGTTCCGGCTGCTGGGGCATTCTTCTATGTTCATCCGGCGTCGGTTTCGCCGCTAGGTCAAAACCGGCATAGTATTCAAACGGTATCACAGCACGGCAACGATGCGGCGGGGATTGATACCCCTGGTAACACAGGCGTATTTTGTTGGTGTGCGCAAATTTCTCCGTCAAGAGGAGGAACCATGAAGCGTATCGCATACTCCGCATCGATCATTGCCCTTGCTGCATTCGCGGTCGGCGCAGAAGCGCAGAATTCCTCGAGTTACGGCGTGGCCGGCATGGAAACCATGAACGGCAAAACAACGGTCGTGGTGGCCCGCCCCGAAGGTGCCTGCCCGGTAAGCGCGCGGGCATTGCAGGGCACGGGCTATGGTCTGGTGCACGTGCGGGGCGTCCAGCCGATGGATGTGCCTGGGCAGCGCATTCACCTGATCGTGAACAACAGCGCCAGCGGAAAGGCTCGCAGTGCGCGAGTACTGGTCACCGGGCTATCGTCGAAGAATCGGATGAGAGACATCTCCCCGACAGAAGACCTCGCCGATATGAGGAAGACAATCACGGTCACCTTTGCTCCTGAAGATGCCGGGAGCGTTGCTGCCGACCTGGTTCTGCCGGGGTTCACTTCGGTGAGCGCAGTGGAATTACAGTCGATCGCTTACCAGGACGGCGCCATCTGGAGCGTCGCGAAGGGCGAGGACTGCCGCATCACTCCCGATCGCATGATGCTCATCGCAAGCCAGTAGCCGACAAGCCATTAGCCATAGCCGATTGCACGCGATGATAGCAGCGGCTTCTCGCCTCTTCACGCGTGGCGCGCCGCGCTTCAGAAGCGAATATAGAGGCCGGCCATCGGCTCAGCCGTGTGGATGAATCGATCCGTCGAAGTGAATACTTCGCTCAGGTCGGGCGCCTTGTTCACGTTGCCT
>JBATYG010000514.1:0-9241 GCA_049673945.1 Occallatibacter sp. | reverse complement strand
CTCGTGAAGGTGCTACAGCACCTGTTCACTCAGGACAGTAGAAAAAATGGCGCTAGTGCACCGCAAGCGCGCACAGAGGCCAGAACGCTCATCGAGAACGTGCACGTCTTTGCTCGTTATCAGATGGATGACGATTTGAGAAATCCTTCTAACCACGCCATCATCTTCGATGAAGCTCAAAGGGCGTGGAATCGAGCACAAAATCTCAAGAAGTTTGGGCGAGACTATTCGGAACCCGAAATGCTGCTCGAAATTATGGAGCGCCACTCGGATTGGGCGTTTGTAATTGCCCTCGTTGGCGGGGGACAAGAAATTAACGACGGCGAAGCGGGCCTAGAGGAATGGGGCCGAGCGCTCGCATCGAGAGAAAAGGAATGGAAGATTTACGCCTCCCCTGAAGTTCTAGAAGGAGGACCTTCGACTGCTGGACACAGACTCTTCGATGGTCCGAATCGCACCATGCCCGTCGCCACAAGCCCAGCCCTCCATTTGCGCACTTCAAATAGGAGCCTGCGCGCGGAAAAACTCGCGACCTGGGTGAATAGAGTTCTTGACGGAGATGCGGCAGGTGCTGCCCAACTAGGCATCGGGGACAAGTTTCCCATCTTTCTTGCCCGCGATATTGACGAGGTCAGACGCCAGCTCAGGCATTTTCGGAGAGGCGAAAGTCGCTTCGGCCTGATTGGCTCATCTGGCGCAGCGCGATTGCGGGCGGAGGGCCTGGAACCGAGCTCAAGCTTTCATGCGGAGTATCCGTGGGAACACTGGTATTTGGCTCCTGACACGGACCTACGGTCGAGTTTCCAATGCGAGGTGTTCGCAACGGAATTCGAGATCCAGGGGTTGGAGCTTGATTGGATCGGGGTCTGTTGGGGTGGAGATTTTGTGTGGGGCCCTGGAAAGGGATGGATGCCGCGCTCGTTCCACTCCGGTCCCAAGAATCGATGGAGTCCGATTAAGAAGGAGGAAAAGAGAACCTTCCGGAAAAACGCATACCGCGTCTTACTCACACGCGCTCGACAAGGCATGATTCTCTTCGTTCCTCCTGGATCAGCCGACGATCCAACCAGAGATCCGGCGGAATTCGACAGCACAGCGGAATTTCTAGTGAGTTGCGGAGTAACCCCGTTGGTTGACTACGCCTCAAGTGATCCTTCAGTAGCTTTTTGACCCGAAATCGGGTTACACTCTAAAAACCCGCCCGCCGCGGCGGGCCCAGGAGGAGACCAATGTTCACGTCAGTCGCTGTCCGACTCCGACCTATTCGCTGAACATTGCCTCGGGATTTCCCTTTCGGCCGCTTATCGCGGCGCCCCCGAGGCCCATTCAGCCCCGGGGAAATTCTGCAAATCTTGCATGAATCTGGCTTGACCGCTCGCAGCGTGACCCCGCGTGCCCGTGCCGCGTTTTTTCGCAGCACTCGTGGAGTTCGTGTATGTCTCTCTCTGAATCCACCGCAACGCAGCCGGTCGACGGCAGCGCGCGCGGTTTCTGGTCCTCGGTGCGTGACGCCTTGCGCGGCACTCACCAGGACTACACCTCCGGAAGCCTCAATCGATCCATCTTCCTGCTCGCCATTCCGATGGTGCTTGAGATGGTGCTCGAATCGCTCTTTGCCGTCGTCGATGTCTTCTGGGTAGGCCGACTGGGCGCGAATGCCGTCGCTACCGTCGGCCTCACCGAGTCGATGCTGGCGCTCGTCATGGCCATCGGCATGGGAATAGCCATGTCCACCACGGCCATGGTGGCCAGGCGCATCGGCGAAAAAGACCCTGAAGATGCCGCCATCGCCGCCGTGCAGGCGATCGGGCTTGGCATCGCGATCAGCCTCGCCATCGGCATTCCGGCGTTTCTCTTTGCGCCGCGGCTGCTTGCGCTCATGGGCGCTTCGCCGGCTATCGTCGCCAGCGGATCAGGCTACGCGCGCATCGCGCTCGGAGGCTGCGGAGCAATCATCATGCTCTTCCTCAACAACGCGATCTTTCGCGGAGCAGGCGACGCCGCAATTGCCATGCGGCTCCTGTGGGTGTCGAACATCATCAACCTGGTGCTCGATCCCTGCCTCATCTTCGGGCTTGGCCCGTTTCCGCATCTCGGTGTAACCGGCGCGGCGCTGGCAACGTTCACCGGGCGCAGCATCGGCGTGCTCTATCAGTTCTACCGGCTCATGAAGGGCACCGAGCGCATTCACGTGCTCGTGCGCCACCTGCGTCTCAACGTGCGTGTCATGGCGCGTCTGCTGCGTGTTTCGCTCACCGGCATTCTGCAGTTCGGCATTGCACACGCAAGCTGGATCGGCCTTGTCCGCATCATCGCAACCTTTGGCTCCGCGGCGGTAGCAGGCTACACGGTGGCAATCCGCATCGTGATCTTCTTCATTCTGCCTTCGTGGGGACTCAGCAATGCCGCGGCGACACTGGTGGGTCAGAATCTCGGCGCAAAGCGGCCAGACCGCGCTGCGACGGCGGTCTGGCGCACCGGACTCTACAACACGATCTTCCTCGGGGCAATCGGCGTCTTTTTCATCGTCTTTGCCACGCCGGTGGTTCGACTCTTTGTGGATGATCCGGCTGTTGTGGCAATCGCCGCCGCCGCGCTGCGCATCGTCTGCTGCGGCAATGTGGGCTACGCCTATGGAATGGTCATGCTGCAGGCATTCAACGGGGCCGGAGACACAATTACCCCAACCATCGTGAATTTCTTCGGCTTCTGGGTGATTGAGCTGCCCCTGGCATGGTGGCTTGCCATGCACACGGGTCTGCAGACAAAAGGAGCCTTTCTGGCCATTGTCGTCGCCGAAAGCTCCATGGCGGCGGCCGGTGTCGTACTCTTCCGGCGCGGTCGTTGGGCACGGCAACAGATCTGACTGCCTCATCTTCGCGGGAATCAGGAGCATCCAGCCGGCATTGCTCCCGCTTCCCGCAGTTATTTGGGGGTTCTCCGGAATCCAAATGCCCTCGGGATCATCTGAGAAAATGATGGATGTGAGAGGATCGGTTCGACAGCGCTTCCTGAACGCGGGAGCACCCTTGATTTGGGCGCTGGCAGCCTTGGCTGCCGGAGCGACGCACCTGTGCGCGCAGAGTGGCAACCCGACCTCGGCGTCAAATCCCTTCTTCGGCAGCGTTACAGTCCATCCGGCAACCGACGAAACCATCAAGCTCTCGCTCGACGACGCTGTGCGGCGCGGCCTTGAGAATAATCTCGGCCTGCAGGAAGCTCAGAACAACGAAAAGATCGTGAAAGGTCAGAAGAATGAGGCTTTGCAGGAGTTTCTGCCGACAATCTCGCTGACCGGTGGCACCGGATATTTTGAGCACGATCTGGCAGCTCTTGGTTTCGGTCCCGGCACCCTCAAGGATTTCACGGCTCTGTTCCCTCCCGGGGAGCCGCTACCGACCTTTCCCGCAGTGACGAAGAACTCTCTCACCGAGGGAATGCTCAACTATCATCAGACGCTGTTTTCCGGGCCAGTCATTGCCGGCTGGAGAGCCGCGGGAGCCGCCGAGCGCTCCGCGCACTTCGCCAAAATGTCGGCCCGTGGTGAGGTGATCCAGCAGGTTGCCACGGCGTATCTGAGAGCTCTTGCCGCACAAAGCGAAGTGGAAGACGCCTCCTCGCTCGCAAAGACCGATCAGGTGCTCTACCAGCAGGCACGCGACGCACACGAGGCCGGCACCGTAGCCAGGCTCGATGAATTGCGCGCCCGGGTGCAGTTGCAATCGCAGCAGCAGGTGGTCATCACCGCGCAGAACACGCTCGACAAGACCCTGATCCTGTTGAAGCGCGAAATCGGCATCGATCCAGGGCAGAACCTAGTGCTCACCGATCCTGCGCCTTACAGCGACCTCGCCGAGCGGACACCCGCCGAGGTGCGTGCCGAGGCGTATCGCAATCGCCAGGACTACCAGAACCTGCAGAACCAGCTTGTCGAGTACCAGGCAATCCACTCTGCCTACCGCAGCCAGCGCCTGCCCTCGCTCAGCTTCAGCGGCTCCTGGGGCACACAGACCGTCAATGGCGCTGGCACCCACGGCGTTTTTGCCGCCATCGGAACCCTGAACATCCCGATCTTTCGCGAAGCGGGCCTTCGCGGAGATATAGATGTGGCCGCCGCCGAAGAGACCGCCGTCCATGCGCAGCTTGACGATCTGCGCGGGCACATCGACGAACAGGTGCGCGCCGCCCTGCTCGATGTGGATGCAAACGCCAGGCTGGTTGAAGTCGCGCGCTCCAACGTTGACCTCGCCACGCGCGCCTTGAGCGACGAAACGGACCGCTTCAACGCCGGCGTCGATGACACGTTGCCGCTGGTCACGGCGCAATCCTCGCTGGCCCACACGCAGACCAACCTCGTCGAAAGTCTCTATCAGTACAACCTGTCGAAACTGCAACTGGCGCGCGCCGCCGGCGTCCTCGAGCAGCAGTACCGCGTTTACCTCGGCCGATAACATGGGCCGCTAGCTTCTGCACAATGCTTTCGTATTAGCTCGATACACTAATATCCGTCTGCGCTGTGGTCTCGTTTTCAAAGACCACGGCATCGATCGATTCGGTCATCGTACCCTTACATGCTTCGGAGGAACCAAAAAATGCCGAAGACTCTCACAGTCAACTACTCCGTCATGCCCGACGCGCAAGCGCTGGCTGCCCGCGTCGCTGAACAGTTCACTCAGGCTGCCGAAAAAGCGGTAGCGGAGCGCGGACGGGCACGCATTGCCATCAGCGGCGGCTCGACGCCAAAAGCGGCCTTCCGGGTCCTCGCCGACCCCAGCCAGCCCTGGCGCGGTCGCATGCCATGGGATAAGCTCGAGCTCTTCTGGGTCGACGAGCGCTGCGTCCCGCCCGACAACGCCGACAGCAACTACCGCATGACGCGCGAAGCCCTGCTCGATCACGTTCCGCTGGCGCCCTCGCGCGTGCACCGCATGGAAGGTGAGCTTGATCCGCCGGCGGCAGCCTCGCGGTATGAGTCGCTGCTGCGCAATACCTTCCGGCTTGAGGGCGCGGAGAGCCCCCGCTTCGACCTGGTGGCCCTCGGCATGGGGCCCGACGGGCACACGGCGTCTCTCTTCCCGCACACCGAGGCAATTCATGAGATGGGACGCCTGGTCGTGGCCAATCACGTACCCCAGCAGAAGGATTCCTGGCGCATCACGCTCACCTGGCCGGTCATCAACAATTCAAGCTCGGTTTTCTTTCTGATCGCAGGCGCCGACAAGGCCCCGGTGCTCAAGGAAGTCTTCACCGGACCCAACGATCCCGAGCGCCTGCCCAGTCAACTGATATGGCCCTCAGGCGGTATACTCACTCTGATTCTGGATCAGGCCGCTGCTGCGCTTTTGCCCGCAACCGATGGGGAAGGCTGCGGGGTTTTGGAGAGGGAAAGATGATTCTGGCAGGCGACGTAGGCGGCACGAAGGTTCACCTGGCTCTGTACGACTTTACCGATGGCAAGCTGACGTACAATCGCGACGAAAAGTACCCCGCCAGGGAGTACAGCGGGCTCGAAGGGATCGTGAAGCAGTTTGTGAGCGGCGAAAAGATCACCGCCGCCTGTTTCGGCGTCCCTGGGCCGGTGCGCGATGGCCGGCTGCGCCTCACCAATCTCCCCTGGACCCTCGACAGCCGGGAACTCGCCACAGGCTGCAGCATTCAGCATGTCTTTCTGATCAATGACCTGGAAGCCAACGGCTACGGCATCGCGGAGCTCTCTGCGAACCAGATCTTTACCCTGAGCGAAGGCGATCCGAGCCAGATCGGCAACCGCGCCCTCATTGCCGCCGGAACCGGCCTGGGTGAAGGCATGCTGGCCTGGAACGGCCGTATCCACGTGCCGTACCCCTCTGAAGGCGGCCACGTCGACTACGCGCCGCGCGATGAAAGCGAAATTGATCTGCTGCGTTTCCTCAAGCAGAAATATAACGGCCGCATCAGCTTTGAGCGCGTCGTGAGCGGCATGGGCATGCGCAGTATCTATGAGTTTCTGCGCGACGTGAAAGGCATCGAGGAGCCCGTGTGGCTGGCTGAGAAGATCGCCTCCGTTGACGACGCCAACTCCGTCATCACCGAAATGGGCCTCGCGGCCAAGAGCGAGCTCTGCGAGAAGACGCTCGACATGTTCGTCTCCGCCTATGGCCAGGAAGCCGGCAACCTCGCGCTGAAGGTGCTTTCCGTCGGCGGCCTCTACGTCGGTGGAGGCATCGCTCCCCGCATTCTCGAAAAGCTCAAGGACGGCACCTTCATGCGTGCCTTCACGGATAAAGGCCGCCTCAGCCAGTTGCTGATCAATATGCCGGTGCGCGTCATTCTCGAGAGTCGCGCCGCGCTGATGGGCGCTGCGGCCTACGCCGAAGCGCGCGCTGCCGAGATCAGCGGCATCTCGCCCCGCGCGGCATCGCTCAAAGCCTAGGCGCCCGGACAGATCGGGCGCGGACCGAGCCGGAAGGAAGGGCCAGATCGTGTTGAGGCTGATAGGACGTTGGCTGTTGCGGGCGGCGGTCGCGCTGGTTCTTCTCTTCGCCGCCGTTTACCTCGGCGACATGGCAATCTACAAACTGCGCGGCTCACCGCAGTCGAAGGTCTCGGTAAACCGCTACGTGACGGTGCCGCTCAAAGGCAACAAGACCGAGTTCGATTACCAGGGCACACTCGACGTGCCCTGCTCGCTCTCCATTTTCCCGCAGGGCGATGAGACCCCTTGTTGGAAGCTCCGGAAGAATCCAAATCAGAACACGGCGATGTGACCGCCTGCAGCAGCCCTCGGGAGAACTATTCCGGTTTGCCGATAGGCGGCAGAGCGGGGGGCCGGCCCTTTGGTCCACGCGCGCCGCTTGCGGAAATCTTCTTGTAGAGATCGTCGTCGGCCGCCTTGTTGAGACTGCTGGCCTTATCAAACTCCGCCTGGGCTTCTTCCCTTCTGCCCATAGTGCGGTAAAGCCTGGCAAGTCGCCAGTGCACGTTGACATTGTCAGGCATCTGCTTTTCCGCGATCGAAAGCTCTCGCACAGCATCTTCATTGCGATTCCGCTCGCTGTAAACGATCCCGAGGTCAAGATGAGCAAGCGCAACAGTAGGATCTATCTGGATTACCCGCTCCAGCAGTGGCCGCGCTGCATCAAGCTGATTCATCTGTATATCGGCGTCGGCCAGATAGAGCAACGATTGCAGGTGGTCCGGATCATTGGCCAGCTCGGCTTTGAACTCAGTTGCCGCTTCATCGAGCTGTTTCCGTGACAGAAGCAGGTAGCCGAGGCCAAAGTGAGCGTCGGGCTCTTTCGGATTCGCCTTGACGGCCAATCGGAACATTTTCGTAGCGCCGGCGTCGTCCTTCATTTCATCCAGCGCCTCGCCGGCGAGCATGTCAGCTTCCGCCGAGTCGGGGTTGATCGTCAGTATCTGCTGATACACATTGAGGACGTTCTTGAATTGTTTGGACCACAAATAGCTATGCGCAAGCGAGAGCAGCAGAGCCGGGTTGCCAGGTTCCTGGTCTGCCGCCTTTTGCAGATAGGGCGCCGCATCGGCATACTCCGCCAGCCCGTAGTACGACATGCCGATCAGGGTATTGAACCGTAGCGCCTCAGCCGACCCCGGAGCCGCGCCGTTGAGCAGAATCTTGAACTCGGGAATCGCCCCCTTGAGATCTCCGCCCTTGAAAAGAGCGAGACCCAGATTGAGGCGCAGGCCGGGTATGTCGGGTTTCAACGCCAGGGCTTTGCGATAGTAACCCACCGCTTCCTTGTAGTGCTCCTGGTGGGATTCAAGGAGACCGAGGTGCCCATAAGGTTCGGGATTGTTGGGCTGGGTCTTGGCAATTGCACGCCACGCGGCTTCGGCCTGCGGGAGTTTGCCCTGCTGCTCCAGCGCTAGAGCCTCCTGACGGCGCGAATCGTGCTGCGCCCTGACCTGGGCCAAACAGGAATCCGCGACGATCACGAGCCCTACCCACAACACGATGCGGAGCGCTGGCATTGCGGAATCGCCTTTCTGCCAACTGCCCTTTCGGCCGGCCGGCGCGGAACGTCCTGAAGAAGCGCGTCTTTTGCTATTTTCCTGCAGGGCCGTTCGTAAAGGCAAACTCGGGGAATCACTGCCTGGCGATGGCCAGCATTTCCCGCATGCGCCCATCCTCAGGAAACATCTGCAGATATATTTCCATTTCCGCTTCCACTTGGTCATATTGTTTGGCCTGGATGAGTTGGTAGATCAGGGTCTTCCGAATGCCAGGATTGAAGGGCTCCAGGGCAACCGCATTTCTGGCAGACTGGATCGCCTCGCCGCTCTTGCCGCTCTGATCCTGGGCCGTGGAAAGATCGACATAGACGAACGGCTGCAGGGGGTCGAGCTGTAGAGAGCGCTCCAGATGGGTGACGGCCTCGGCGTACTTGTGTGCTTCGAGATCGCGATGTCCCAGAGAAGCCTGGACCAGGGCGTTTTCCGGATTGGACGACTCCAACTCTGTCAGCGTCTTGGACCATGGTTCGAGAAACTGCTCTTTGCCCTCGGCTTTAAACTGTGCGTAGGCCTGCAAACGAATCAGCGCAGGCGGGGCTAGAGCTTCAGGGCCCCGCTTACCCGCAGGGTTGATCTCGATGAGGCCGGGCATGGCAGGCGTGCTTTGATTGAAGGTCTGGTCCGGGAATGGCTCGCCGGGGTTGCGCACGATACGATGGTTGGTCGCACTGGAGTGCGCGATGACGCCGATATTGCGGCGCGGCATGTGACAACCAATGCAGTTATCGGCTGGCGTCGTGGCCTGGCGTGCAGAGGGGCTCGCCGTGCAGCTGGCTTCAGTGTGACAGGCGAGGCACCTTGATTTGAAATAAGCCGGCGCTTCTTCCTGGGTGGGCTCGACGTGCGGATTGTGACAGCTAATGCAGCGCAGTTGCTTCTCCGCGGGAAAGTTGCGCGTGGCGATGAAGCACTTGCTCAAACTCATGGAGTAATAGTGCTCGACGTGATCTTCGTCGGGCGGGTTATCACGCGTCGGTGCAATCTGAAAAATGGCGACGGTGCGTTCAAGAGGCTCGCCAGGGCGGAAATCCTGATAAGTCTTCCCGGGTTGCAGGACGCGCACGTCGCCAGCCTGATGACAGGACATGCAGATGTCGTCGGCCAGCTGGCTGGTCAGCCGTTGGGGGTTGACGATCATAGGGCCCGCATCGTTTTTGGCGACCTTATTGTCGCGCATCGCTCTGACGGGTGCAGCGCCTGGACCGTGACAGTTCTCGCAGCCAAC
>JBATYG010000513.1:0-3666 GCA_049673945.1 Occallatibacter sp. | reverse complement strand
CCGCAGTTCCACGCAGTCCTTACCTTGTAAGGAGAAGGCTCGAATGCTCAAAGAACAGATCGTCAGATCCCTGATCCTCACGGCGGTAGTGTTCCTTCCGACCGTCGCCATCTCTCAAGACTCCGGGATGCCTGATCCTCATGACCAGACCGAACAAGAACTCTATCAGGTCCAGCGGGACTACTACGCAATCCCTTACGGACTGCAGCTATCGGTACTTGTCGAGGCTGTGAGATCAGGAAAAGGCAGGATTGATAACCTGGATGCCACACAACAGCCGATGGCGGACGCGCAGAGTTTTAAGGCGTCCGTGAGCGACATCACAAATGGAAAAATAGCAGACATTCAAAGCCAGCCCTTGGCCGATTTCGCAACCATTCCTGCCCCCGGCTCGAACGTGGTTCATCTTGCCGTAACGCACCGACCAATCCCAGATACAGATGATAAGTCCACTACGCTCCAGGCCACATGGGGTCCCATGGAAACTCAGCCTCCTGCCGGCTTGTCTTCCATGACCATAGGAGACCTTGTCGGAGAAATGAGTGCTAAAACCGGTCAGGAGTTCGTCCAGTATGTTGCCTATACGGTCAATTTGAGCTACCAAGGACAAAGCGTGCACTACAAGGCGATCTATCTGTACTCAACCTTTACCTCCCTAAGTCACCAGGTCCTAGACTTTTACCTGAAAGGCACCCGGTATTCGGACAATGCGAATGCATACAGGCCGGCGCGACTCCTGCGGTCGCAGTGGCGCGAGGTTCCTGCCGTACACGATTGGCTTATGGCTCATACGACCACAGACCCCCATTGCCCGAATGGTGACGATGTATGCTGCATTCGCGGGCAGTGCGCCGTGAGCCTAGAGTTCATGAACAAGCAGATGTCTCGGCCGCCCATGGTGTCTCAGCCAGCCGCAGGAGGCACAGCAGGAGTATCTTTTTCACCCCCAGGTCTCGGGCGGGATGCGGCGAGTGCGGCCGCTTCCCGGTCTGGGCCTCTGTTCGATTGAGGGAATGGCAAGCCAAATCATGTGAACTCCCCTGATTCCCACAAGCAGGACGCGCATATTTTCGCTGTACTATCGCTTTTGAGGCACTTCAAGCGATCATGGGATTAGCTACTCTCTTTGAGTTCCATCGGGAAACCACAGCAATCATGAACTGCCAGGACAACCTGGAGTTCATGCGTCCATTGAGGTCCGCCTCAATCCAGCTCATCGTTACCTCTCCCCCCTACAACATTGGGAAGTCGTATGAGAAGCGCCGCCCCCTGGATGCCTACATTAACCAGCAAGCTCAGGTGATTTCTGAGTGTGTGCGCCTCCTCCACCCGAATGGCTCTCTATGCTGGCAGGTTGGAAATCATGTTCAGGATGGAGAAATCTTTCCCCTCGATATGGTCCTGTATCCCGTATTCAGAGACCACGGGCTTCACCTTCGCAATCGGATCATCTGGCATTTTGAACACGGCCTACATTGCTCAAATAGACTCTCGGGCAGGTACGAAACGATTCTCTGGTTTACCAAGTCGGGGGATTACGTCTTCAATCTTGACCCTGTCCGAGTACCGTCGAAATACCCCGGCAAGAAATACTTCAAGGGACCCAAAATAGGCCAACTCTCGTGCAATCCTCTGGGTAAGAATCCAGGCGATGTCTGGATATTCCCGAATGTGAAAAGCAATCATGTCGAAAAGACGCTGCATCCGTGCCAATTCCCTGTTGAACTGGTCGAGCGGCTAGTGCTATCGCTTACTAATCCAGGCGATGCAGTGTTTGATCCGTACATGGGCGTCGGATCATCGGTGGTTGGCGCGCTCATGCATGGCAGAATCGGTTATGGATGCGATGTGATTCAGGAATATGTTGATATCGCCTGGGACAGGATCGGAGACCTTTGCAATGGCACGTTGAAAACTCGCCCGATGAATAAGCCCGTATATGATCCCTTGCTTCCCGGCGGAGGCCATCGGTGAGGATCGTAAGCCAGTATTCGCATCTGAATGGCCTCGAATTTCTCCTCGTTCACAAACCACATCTCTGGACTGAGATTACAGATGTGGCGGAAAACATTGATGCGCAGTGCTGTCGGACCAAAGTTTCCAAGGAAAAGCGCACCAAAGACAAGCTCTTGTATTCGCCGGTCGCACTGAACTCTGCGATGAGCGAGGCTTTTAATAAACACAATTGGAGCGAGCGAAGAACTGCATATTGGGTGACCTCGGACGCTCAGTTGATCCGTAGGACTATGCATATGGCTGCCCCTCAGCAAAAGGCAGAAATCGAAGCTGCGGGTGCGACGCCGATCTCTTCTTACAACCAGACAGACTTTGTGAAGGATCGCGTCGCCGTCGAGGTCCAGTTCGGCAAGTACTCCTTCGTCGCTTATGATCTCTTCGTCAAGCACATGGCTTTCTTCGTGGGCGACGTAATTGATGTCGGGGTCGAAATACTCCCCATGAAGGAACTTCAGAATCAGATGTCGTCCGGTGTTGCATACTACGAAGCCGAGCTTTACAACCTCATCCGTGAAGGACGCGGAGTGCCTGCCGTTCCGCTCATTCTGATTGGCATTGCCCCATAAAACAGGCCCCTCCTGTGCTGCGATATCCTGAATAGTCCAGCGTACTGAGTGGGCAAGAGAGACTAGGGATCATGCCTGAAGAAACCCCCGCCGCGCCCGCAACGCCTGAAACCACCACGCCGGCCACGCCCGCCGCGCCTTTCGTCACAATCGCCGAGCTCGGCAAATACGAGGGCCAGTCCGTCACCATTCGTGGATGGCTGTATAACTCGCGCGAGAGCGGCAAGCTGCTTTTTCCCATCTTTCGTGACGGCACCGGCACCGTGCAGGGCGTGGCGCATGTGCGCAGCGTCGCCGCCGCTGTTTTTGACGCGCTCAAGGGGCTCACGCAGGAGTCGTCCGTGATCGTCACCGGCAAGGTCCGCGCCGACCAGCGCGCGCCCGGCGGCTTCGAGCTCGATGTCGAAGACGTCCACGTCGTCCAGCGCGTCCCCGAGACCGACCCCTACCCCATCACTCCCAAGGAGCACGGCGTCGACTTCCTCATGGAGCACCGGCACCTCTGGGTGCGCTCGCCGCGCCAGTCGGCGATTCTGCGTATCCGCGCCGAGATCATGCGCGCCGCGCAGGAGTACTTCGACTCCAGCGGCTTCATCCGCACCGATCCGCCGATCCTCACCCCGGCCGCCTGCGAGGGCACCTCGACGCTCTTCCCGGTCGATTACTTCGGCGACCCCGCCTTCCTCACCCAGTCCGGCCAGCTCTATATAGAGTCCACGGCGCTCGCGCTTGGCAAGGTCTATAGCTTCGGGCCGACCTTCCGCGCTGAAAAGTCCAAAACCCGCCGCCACCTCACCGAGTTCTGGATGATCGAGCCCGAGGTCGCCTACTGCGATCTCGACTGCCTGCTCGTCCTCGCCGAAAACTTCCTCTCGCACATCGTGCAGAGCGTGCTCAAAAATCGCGCCGCCGAGCTCGCCGTGATCGGACGCGATCCAGAGAAGCTCAAAGAGATTGTGCCGCCCTTCCCGCGGCTGCGCTACGACGAAGCCGCCGACCTGCTCCACGAAGCGCACAAAAAGGGTGAGCTCGAGCAGCCCTTCATCTACGGCACCGACTTTGGCTCCCCCGACGAAACCTGGCT
>JBATYG010000512.1:0-2392 GCA_049673945.1 Occallatibacter sp. | reverse complement strand
AATGACAGAGTTCATCCGCATGGCGCCGGTTTCGCGCCGCACCTTTATCAAGGGCGCTACGGCGCTGGCGGCGATGCAAAGCGCAAGCATGGCCCGGCCTCAGCGCAGCTCATCGAAGCTGCTTGCCTTCGTGGGCACGTATACCGATGCGGTGGGCAATCTTGGCAATGGAGAAGGCATTTACGCCCTTGATTTCGACCCGGCGACAGGCGAGCTGGGGCATGCGAGGCTCGCGGCGAAGACGGCGAGCCCCTCATGGACCGCGATTCATCCGTCAAGGAAATATCTCTATGCGGCGAATGAAGTCGCCGATTTCGACGGCAACAGTGGATCGGTAAGCGCCTTTGCGATTGATGCGGCGACCGGCATGCTGACCGCTATCAATAAGGTCAGCTCGCAGGGCGCGGGCCCGGCTTATCTCAGCATTCACCCGGCGGGCAACTTTGCCTTCGTGGCGAACTACGGTGGCGGAAGTATTGCGGTGTTTCCCATTCTTCCCTCCGGCGCGCTGGGACCGCCGACGGATATCCATCGCGATTCGGGCGAGCTCGGCTCGGCACATGCCACGCATGCGCCGGCCGGCAGCTTCGCAATCAGCGGGCACGATGCGCCGCACGCACACATGATCGCCGCCGATCCGCGGGGCAAATTTGTGCTGGCAAGCGATCTTGGTCAGGACCGGATTTACGTCTACCGTTTCGACGCGAGCCTGGGGAAGCTGTTGCCTGCGGCTGTGCCTTTCGTGGCGCTGCCGCCAGGGGATGGTCCGCGGCATTTCGTCTTTCATCCCAACGGGCAGTGGCTTTATTCGATTCAGGAAGAAGCTTCGACGATCGCGTCGTTCGCCTACGATGCCAGGACCGGCGGTCTCTCGCCGAGGCAGACAATCTCGACTCTCCCGGAGGGTTTCACGGGGACGAGTTTCGCATCGGAGATTCTTATCTCTGGGGACGGCCGGTTTCTCTACGCGGGCAACCGCCTGCATGACACGATCGCGTGTTTTTCGATCGCGCCGAATGGCGGGCTCAAGTGGATCGGCGAGACCTCCACAATGGGCGACTATCCCAGCCAGTGCTGCATCGACCCCGCGGGAAACTTTCTTTTTGCCTGCAATCGCCGCAGCGACTCGATCACATCCTTCCGGATCAATCGAGCGACTGGACTGCTCGCGTTTACGGGGAAATACGCGCCGATGGGCAGCCCAGGCAGCATCCGTTTTTTTGAGGGTTGAAGTGCGTGGTCAATTCACGCATCATTCATTGCTTCTTTACGGCTTGTTGACGGGCGACGGGCTACGCTCGGGCCATGAAAAGCACATATTTGCTATGCCGTATTTTGCTGGCAGGCCTCTTCGCAATTCTTGGTGGCACAATCGCGCAGGCACAGTATGAAAATGGCAGCCTGATCGGCACTATTCATGATTCCACTGGCGCCGTAGTCTCAGATGCCACGGTGATTGTAACCAACGCAGGCACGGGCATCGTTACCCGCGTCAAATCGAACGCGTCCGGCGATTATGAGGTTCCCGCGCTGCGCGTGGGCGTTTACAACGTAAAGGCTGAAGAGGCGGGATTCGCGCCGGCCGAGGCCCGCAATATCACCATCTCCATAGCCGCGCGTCAGCACATCGACCTGACGCTGAATGTGGGGCAGGCAACCGCGACCACCGTTGAGGTGAGCGACGTGGCCCTGCAGCTTGAGACGGAGACGAGCGAACGCGGGCAGACGGTGTCGGAGTACCAGACGGAATCGCTGCCGCTGGTGAGCCGCAACTACTCTGATCTGCTTGCGCTGGTGGCGGGCTCGCGTCAGGCGCCGACGGCGGCGACGACGACTGCAGTAAGCAGCCTGGTGCGCGCCGGCTCCTATAACGTGAACGGGCAGCGCAGCATGTTCAACAACTACATGCTCGACGGCATGGACAACAACGCGTACGGCGAAAGCAATCAGGGTTTCGACAACCAGATCATTCAGCCTCCGCCGGATTCGATTGCCCAGTTCCAGGTGGTGACGAACAACGAAAGCGCGGAGTATGGCCGGTCGTCGGGCGCGACAATCAACGTTGCTTCAAGAAGCGGCGCCAACAGCTTTCACGTTACTGCATACGAATTTATCCGCAACACCGATCTGAATGCCTTTGGCTTTATCCATGCGCAGAGCGGCACGCACAGCTTTCCCAAGCCGGGCTTCAACCGCAACCAGTTCGGCATCAACTTCGGCGGCCCAATTATCAAGAACAAGCTTTTCTACTTTCTTGATTACGAGGGCTTCCGCCAGACGCTTACGCCTACTGTCGTGCTGACGGTTCCCACGCAGGATGAGATCAACGGAATTCTCGCGGTGGACGTTCAGGATCCGCTCAGTCCGGGAACGTACTACAAAAAGGGAACGT
>JBATYG010000511.1:0-4349 GCA_049673945.1 Occallatibacter sp. | reverse complement strand
GTGCTGCATGCTCACCAAGCCCCGCTTTTGCATTCTTGGCCAGCGGTGGATACCTTAGTGTCATCGCAGAGACAATAGCGCGTTCAGGTTCAGTCTTTCACGCAGAAAGATCCTCTTCTGTGCAATTGTGCACAGAAGAGCGGAATCAGATTGCGCATCCTGACTCACTGAGCGGCATTGGCGTGAGCGCGATAGCGCACAGCGTCGGAGGCTCCAATTGAACCCACTCGACAGCAGAGTTGGAGATGAATGAAGAAACTCATCGTGTTCGATCTGGACGGAACCCTGGCACCAAGTAAATCGCCTCTGGATGCCGAGATGGCGTCGCTTCTGCATGATTTGCTCGGTGTCGTCAAGGTTGCAGTCATCTCAGGTGGAGCGTGGCTCCAGTTTGAAAGACAAGTTCTGTCCAATCTTCCGCAGGACGTACGGCTGACGAGGCTATCTATTCTTCCCACCTGTGGAACGCAATTCTTCCAATACAACGGGCAGTGGAAAAGGCTCTATGCAGAAGATTTCACGGCGGACGAAAAAGAGAGGATCATCAGCGCTTTGACGAAAGCGATCGAAACGGCGGGTTTCACTGTCGATAAGAGCTGGGGAGAGACCATTGAAGACCGCGGAAGTCAGATAACGTACTCGGCCTTAGGCCAGCAAGCTCCGTTGGAGGAAAAGAAAACATGGGATTCGGACTTCAACAAGCGGAAGAAGATCAAGGCAATCCTCGATATTCTTATTCCCGACTTTTCGGTTCGAATAGGTGGAGCGACATCCATCGATATCACCAAACCAGGCATTGATAAAGCCTACGGGATTAAAAAACTGAGAGACATTCTGGGCATTGCGCCAAAGGAAATGATTTATGTAGGGGACGCCTTGTTTGTGGGAGGCAACGACTATCCGGTTGAACAGGCAGGTGTAATTTCAATTCCGGTTCGAGGTCCAAGCGAAACCAAGCGGATCATCGAAGCGATCATCGCTTGTTTGGGCAACGATCAACGGATGCGGTCCTTTGACGTGACAAGTGCGACTCTTTGATTCGCACGCGCCGAGCGGCGCGGCCAGCTCTAATTGACCTGGGGTTTGGAGTATTGAAACGTCATTCGGAACGAGCACCTATCATACTCAATCTCATTCCGAGCGAATTCTCCGCTGGGGTCGCACAGGTGCTTTTTCTCCTGACCGGCAAGTTCGTTCTCGCAATTCGCAGACGCGACGGTTTCGCAGCACTTCGTGCAAATTGAGTCGATTGAGGAGTCGCGATTAAGCCTTCTCGCGAATGAGGTGATTGTAGTCATGAGGATACGCTCCCGAGCAGCTCAGAGTGATCATCTTTCAGTGTGGTTGAAGAGCAACGGTTTTGCCACAAACCGCGCTATCGGAAAATTCCAAGCAAATAGCACACCAGTAGAACAACCAGCACAGTGCCAAGCCCTATGCCTGTGCCTCCACCTGCGCCCCATCGGTTGTAGCCATAGTATCCTCCTCCGCCTGCGAAAATGAGCGCCACAACAATAATGAGTATGAGCATCTTAGATCTCCCTCTCACTTCGGAATTGCACGTTCATTCGGTACCGTGTCGTTTTGGTGGCCTGAATCCGGCCGTCGCGATTCGTCCTCAGGCATCGATGAACCCAACGGCCTTTACTGTCCTGAAGTGGCCTTCTGATTCTTGACTTGGAGATTGTTCACAACTTGCAGAACATTCGGCACGCCGGTCGCCACTTTCTCAGCAAGCGTGCGCCTGTTTTGCGAGTTCACTTCTCCCGTCAGGGTAACGACACCGTTCTTCACGCTGTATTGCACGTCATGGTGCATCTGGTTCTCGATCAGTGAGGCGTCCAGGTTCTTCTCGATACCTTGGTCGAGATCGGAGTCCATCGCTTTTGTCTCTTTTTCCGCGCCTGCAGGAATCACTGCAACCTGGTCCGCGACGACCTCTCCGCCAGCAAAGGACTTTGCCAGAGATTCGGCTTGGCTCTTGTCAGTTTGGCCAGCGACTTGTCCGCCAAGGGTGACGATGCCCTTGTCACGATCCTCACTCACTGTGACGTCCTTGAGGCCAGCCTGATCGAGTGCTTTCCGGATATTGTCAGAAGCAGTTGGCGCCTTCGCCGAAAATCTCCCAACCGTCGTTCCAATTACAAGCAATGTCAGGAAGATCACGTGCAACCTAGCCTTTTTCATAATCGTCCTTTGATCGGCATTAAGCCCGAGTGTGGGAGAAAGGGCAAGTCCTGCCCCAAGGATGCCGACCCTCAGATTCACACGTTTGCGGCGGAGGTGCTGTGCAGAATGGCTCAGCGGTCGAGGTCCCTGTCTTAGCCCATCTGCGCATCTCCTGACCGATCGATCCGACTGTCCCGGCGGGCGTGAGCAGTCTTGCTCAGAGGAACGGCAGCATGGCTGTTAGGCTCGAACCGCTAGGAACAGAGAAGGAAGTGGGACCATCAATGGCAACAGCTGAAGTCAACCAAGAGGTTACAAGTGCCGCAACCCTGAGCGCGAGTACCACCATGAAAGCGCTGGTTTATCACGGTCCCGGCAAGTGTGCATGGGAAGACAAGCCACGCCCCGCCATTCAGTGTCCGGGCGATGCAATCGTACGCATCACCACATCGACGATTTGCGGTACCGATCTTCACATTCTGAACGGAGATCTCCCCGCCGTGACCGATGGACGCATTCTCGGCCATGAGGGTATTGGCGTGGTGGAGCAAGTCGGAACCGGTGTCTCGGAAATTCAGATCGGAGATAAGGTTATTATCTCGTGCGTCACCGCCTGCCTAAAGTGCGACTTCTGCAAGCGAGGCATGTATTCTCACTGTCGGCAGGGCGGCTGGATCTTGGGTCACACATTCGATGGAACTCAGGCCGAGTATGTACGCATTCCCCAAGCCGAGGGGAGTCTCCACCACCTCCCGGCCGGCAGCGATGAAGAGGCCATGGTAATGCTCAGCGACACTTTTCCGACAGGTTTTGAGTGCGGTGTTCTAAGCGGACAAATAAAACCAGGTGACACTGTCGCCATCCTGGGTGCCGGGCCCGTGGGGCTCGCGGTTCTGCTTACGGCTCAATTTTATTCGCCGTCGGCGATCTTCATGATCGACTTGGACGACAGGCGGCTCGCAGTCGCTAAAGAATTAGGCGCCACCAATTTGATCAACAGCAAGGATGGACACGCCGCCAGCCAAGTGATGGAACTGACTGAAGGCGCCGGTGTCGATGTTGCTATCGAAGCAGTCGGACTTCCGGCCACCTTCGCAATCTGCCAGGCCATCGTAGCGGCCGGCGGACGAATTGCAAACGTCGGGGTTCACGGCAAACCGGTGGAACTGCACATGGAGCGGCTTTGGGATCGCAACATTTCTCTCAGCACTCGGCTGGTGGACACGGTAACTACGCCGATGCTCCTGAAGGCCGTTGGCCGGGGCAAGCTGCAGCCAGCCAAGCTGGTTACTCATCGCTTCGCAATGAACGACATCATGAAGGCGTATGACACGTTTGGAAACGCAGCAAATGAAGCAGCCCTAAAGGTGGTTCTCACGAACAGGATACCTGGTGATGAGCACAATCGTGGGGCACTTATGACCAGTCGCATCGGGTGGGTGGAACAAAACTGACCAGAGTCTTGAACGGGGGAGGGGCATCCTGACAACAGGAGAGATCAACCATGGCGGAACAATTTGAGAATCCAGAGCCGACAAAGTCGGAAGACGAGACGGTCTCGGACGCATCGGCCGAGGAGAGAATCAAGCGGGTAGCGGAAAAGGCGGCGGAGAAAGCCTCGAAAACGGAACAACGTTTCGGTCTACGTCTCGGTGGCCTGCTACTTGGAAAGGATATTGTGATCCTCGTGTAATTCAGTCGATTGCCAGACGCCCCCTTGTAGCGCACTCCATCTCGGGGCGGCGCTGCCACCGAATCGCGCAAATGGAGCGATGTTTCGAGGACAACATGCTTGGCCGGGCTTGCTCCCTAAATGCGGGACAATCTGCAAATCAAGTGTGCGAAAAGAAATCCTTATGCTCACCTCGGTTCTCGCGGAAGGCGCAGAGCGCGGATTGGTTCTCCGGAAAAGTCGCCCTCTACATTCGATCCACAATTCAATCCGCAAAGACGCGGTCTTATACGACTTTCGTGGCTTTAGGCGTTCCCCACGTGCTTGTAAGTCGTTGAAAAACCTAGAACTGCAAGACTGTCACGGCAGAGGTCGCGGGTTCGAGCCCCGTCGTCCCCGCCATACATTCCAAATAACTCATGGGACGTATGGACCTAAAGTGACAACGAAATCTGGGCACAATACAGGCACAATAAGATTCTTATCCTGCATTTTGAGCCTGTTTTTT
>JBATYG010000510.1:0-1822 GCA_049673945.1 Occallatibacter sp. | reverse complement strand
GGTTGATTGAGTTGAAACCGGGATAAGGCAATCCCGGCGCGGTGTTGTACTGCGCTCCACCGATCAGTTCCGGCAGATAGGTCTCGTCGGGCAGGTTGATCTGACGGTACTCATTCTGATAGCGATTTTGATTTCCTACGTACGAAATCGACAGAACCGAACGGGCATTTAGCTGACGCTGCATTCCCGCGCTGTACTGGTAGCTGGCTGGTTGCTTGTACTGGTCGATCGCCATGCCGGCGATGCTGGCAGGGTTGATTGGCGCGGCCGCGGCGTTTCCCGTCGCAAGCAGGATGCTAGGATTCTCCATGGTAACGCTGGTGTTCGACACGTTCAGGCTAAACGGGATGTTCGGTCCTGCGTTGTACATATCGTTGCCTTGAATTCGCTCGTACATCAGCCCGAATCCGCCACGAATTACGGTCTTGCCATCGCCGAGGATGTCATAAGCAAAACCGACTCTCGGCCCCACCGTTGCCCAGTTGTTATTCACCAGGCCCTTCGGGACTCCGTCCTGTTCGGGAACGCCGATTCCATTCAGGTAGAGCGGCACACCGGCAAGGATCGGATTTGGACTTGAGCCGAGTCCGGGACTGTTGGGGCTGATGGTTCCGTCGGCCAAAAGGACCGCCGCATCTGCAGGTTTGTAGAGGTCGGGATAGAAGTTCCCCATGCGGTTGTTCGCTTCGTACGTGTGCGGTATACCATCCCAGCGCACACCAAGGTTGAGCGTCAGGTTGTGATTCACGCGCCAGTTGTCCTGAATGTAGGTGGCCCATGAAACGTTGTTCCACAGTCCACGGTCTTGCACGGCCAGTTCGCCGTAGCTCTTCGCGGTGCCGAGCAGCATGTCCGCGAAATCGAGTCCGGTAAAGGTGCCGTCAAAGTTGAAGGCTCCCTGGGTTTCGCCAAAGAGATCCTGCACCTTCTTGTACAAAGCCCAGCTTGCGCCGAATTTGAACTGATGCGCGCCTTTGGCCCAGGAAAGATCATCGCGCACCTGGTAATCATCGGCAGTGTTGTGCCACGGCCAGCTCGAAATCTCGAAGTGGCTGCCGTACAAACCGTTCAAATCGATATTGGGAATACGGTTGCCGTTATTGGGCCCCGTGAAGAGCCGCGAGTTTGATGATTCATAGCCGTCGGGAAGCGAAAGGCTCTTGAGGCCTGACCCTGCATACGGAACGATATCGATTCGGTTGCCGTTGTAGTTGAATGCCGTCTCGTTGAGCAGCGTCGGGCTGATTGTGTACGTGGCGTGCACAACCGCGCTGTAGGACGGGTTGCTGAAGGTGTCTCCAACAGTCGGCAGATTAGCGCCGCTCCATTGGCTCACACCGAAGCCCTGCGACACTTGTTCCGAGATGAAATGCCCAAAGATCGAAAGCTTGCTCGAAACATTGTGGTCAATGCGAACGACTTCTTCAGTAAGGTTGGTGGGAGAATTGTTTCCACCGATGAAGGTGGGCGTGCCGCTCGCACTGACGGTGTTCGGTGCCGGGAAGATGCCGGCTCCGAGCAGAGCTGTCGCATTCGGCGAAATCATGCATGAGGGAATCGTGTTGTTCGGAAACGGAGCTCCCTGCACAATGCCGGCCGGCAAAACGTCTCCAGGGCAATTCCGCGCAAGCGCTGCGCTGGACACGGCTGTTGCCGCGGGAACATTGATGGTCTGAGAACCGAAGTTTCCGCCGTAGGTTGCTGGATCGGGCACCGGCTGATTCGTCAATCCGCCCTGAATCAGGCGCCGCCATTCCATGTTATAGAAGAAGAACGTGCGCTTCCGCTCCGGGTTATACAGATGTCCCAGAGTGACTGGACC
>JBATYG010000509.1:0-2894 GCA_049673945.1 Occallatibacter sp. | reverse complement strand
GATGACATCACCGTTCTCACTCTCGATAGGCTCGCGATGGCGTGACCCCCCATCTCGCGTCCGGCCGTGTGGCCCACCCGCTTCTCTTTCCTTGCCCTTGAATTGCGGTGCCCCATCCATGGCGTCCTGCGCAGCGGACGCATGGGTGGGAAAGCAAGAACCTTGGACTTGGGAAATACCGGACGGTGACACAGCGCCCCGTCTTCGACAAAGCCTCGCAACAGCTCAATCACTTCTCCGGCACAAATCGAATCGCGCAGCCACCTCCATCCGCCAGGTGCAGCGTGAGCGTGTCGCCGCTTCGCACATTTTGTTGTCGCATCGTCACGTGCGTCGGATTCTGCCCGGCATCCGCGGCATCTTCATAGATCTCTGCCTTGTATCTGCCGCCTCCGAGAAAGTTCAACGGGACCCGCACATCCCGCGCCGTCCAGTCCGTCAGGCTGCCGAGATACCATGCGCGGTCCTTCCGCCTGGCGATCGTCACAAACTCGCCCGGCAATCCGTTCAGCACGCGCGTCTCGTCCCACGCCGTCGGAACATCCTGGATAAACTTGAAGCTGGGTTGGTTCGCATAGGCTGAGGGCGCATCTGAAACCATCGCGAGCGGCTCTTCGAACACAACGTACAGCGCCAATTGCTGCGCGCGCGTGCCCATCACCATCGGGCTTGCGTCGCGCGCCACAAAAGTTTCGCGGGTAGCGTTGTTGAATCCGCCCGGCGTATAGTCCATCGGCCCGCTCAGCATGCGCGTGAAAGCAAGCGTTGCGCGATGCGTCGGACTATCGCGCGTCCCCGCCTTGTTGTGCTCAAGGCCCAGAACCGCCTCATAGTTCAGAACGTTGGGATACGTTCTTTGAATGCCCCAGGGCTGCGTGGCGCCGTGAAAATCCACCATGAGATGATGCTCGGCCGCGAGCTTCGCTACGTCGTAGTACCACTGGATCCCCGCCTGATCGTTGCGCAGCACAAAGTCGATCTTCACTCCCGCCACTCCCCATTTCTCGTAGAGCGGAAAGGCCTCCTGCATCTGCTCGGCAACCGACTTCGAGTACAGCCAGATCCATATCTTCACGTTCTTCTTCGCGGCATAGCGCACCAGTTCCGGCACATCGACGTTGCCGCGCATCTTGAGAATGTCTCTCCCTGACCACCCCGCATCGAGCATCATGTAGGGAAACCCCGACCGGGCGGAGAAATCGACGTAATACTTCATGTTCTCCGTCGTGTACGCGTGTTTGCCGTCCGCTCCCAGGTCTCCATTCCACCAGTCCCATGAAGCCTTGCCGGGTTGAATCCAGCTCGTCTCCTCCACCCGGTTCGGCGGATTGAGGTCCGTATACACATTCGATTCGACCAGCGCGCCCGGCGTGTCGCCCAGTTGGATCACCCGCCACGCACTGTCGTGAGGCAGACTTGCGTCCACCGTTACGCCTTGCCCGCCCTGCCCATCTTTTCCGTTTTTCCCACTCTCCTTAACCGGCGGTGAAATCCTGCTCACAACGAAGTGTCCCATCCAACTCCCCGTCGGATTCTCCAGGTACATCGCGGCGTTTCCTTCAAGGTAGGCTTCTCCCACCGCGGCCCACGCTATGCCGGGCAGGTGCATCAGCATCGGCGCGCCATTCAGAACATGGCTTGCTACGCCGCCCTGGTTGCTCAGCGCACTCAATGACAGCGGAACATATTCGCTCTCATAAGCGCTTTCGTAGTTCGGCAGTTCCAATGCCCAGACTGAAGCGTCCATCACCGGGCGAAATTCGGTGTCCTCCTGCACAAGCTCATACCGCGAGAGCGCCGCCTGCTGAGGAACGTGATAACGGAATGCGATTGCCCCGTTATAAACGCGCGCTTCAACATCGAACGTGCGCCCCAATGCGCGCCCTAAACTTGCGCTCTCCGCGGCATGAATCGTCAGGCTGTTGTAGGCGTCGTGGATCGCGGCCGTTTTTCCCGTGAACATCGCATAGTCGTCGACACCCGAGCCCGGCGTAGCGCCTTCGATGTGAACTGCGGCGCCAAGCCGCGCCTGCCCCGCTTGCCCTGCCAGCTCCAGCGCTAGTGCGGAATTCTCAAACACCTGCTTCTCATGAAAGAAAACGGAGTACACAAGCTGTCCGTCCTGCCCCGCTTCCTGTCCCCCTGCCTGAGTTTTGCCCGTCTGCACGCCAAAACGCAGAGTGATTTGATGATCGGGAGAGCTCACTTCAGCAGGATGCGATTGAGCACGGCTCGCCGACGCACTCACAAAGGCCATACCAGCAACAACAAGGCAGCAAACGGGACAACTCCATCGCAGCATGCTTTTCCCCGGAGAAACAGAATTGAAAGGAACCACTAAGCATAGCAATGTGGATACTTTCCCGTCAGCAGCGCGGACAGGTGGTCCACCCATTTCTCTTTCCTTGCCCTTGAATTGGGGTGCCCCATCCAGGTCGTCCTGCGCAGCGGACGCATGGGTGGGAAAGCAAGAACCTCTGACCTGCGAAAGAACGCACTCACCGAGCTTTCAAACCCACGGAGTTCCCCCCGTATAATTGCCTCGCTCTCTTGCCGGTTGTCATTCTTGCTCCAGAGGTCCACCATGCCCGACGACATCACCATCCGCACCGCCCGGCCTGAAGACGCCGCCGCCTGCGGCCAGATCTGCTACGACGCTTTCTTCACCATCAACACGCGGCACAACTTTCCAACTGACTTCCCCGCGCCCGAGATTCCCATCGGCATTTTCACCGCGCTGTTTTCCATGTCCGACTTCTACTGCGTCGTCGCCGAGCAGAACGGCAGCCTCATCGGCAGCAACTGCCTCGATCTCCGTTCCATCATCGCCGGCATTGGTCCCATCACCATTGACCCGGCCGTGCAGAACTCCGGCATCGGCCGCAGCCTCATGC
>JBATYG010000508.1:0-3230 GCA_049673945.1 Occallatibacter sp. | reverse complement strand
AGCCGATTCTCCAGGATCAGCGACGAATCGAAATTTTCTACCCGCAGGAACCACTCCGCCGCCTGTTCCAGGGCAAGTTTCGGAATCAGCCCCACAATCTCACTCGAAGTCGGCGTTACGCCGTAGCGCGCGGCCTCGCGATTCACAAACTCGAAGACGCGATGAATCGGCGTCTGCTCAAAGTCGGTGAGATTCATTGAGACCTGCGCCTGCCCGCGCACCAGAAAGCCGGCCCCCTTTACAAACCGCAGTCCGCCCGTAGAGAAGCGCACCGCCTTCGCGATCTTCTTCGCGATATCGACATCCGTCGAATTCAGGAAGACGTTGTAGGCGACCAGAAACTTCCGCGCTCCCACCACCGTTGCGCCCGCTGTGGGATGAATCCGCGCCTCGCCGAAATCCGGCTTGCGCGCCGGGTTCGTCGCGATCTCGTCGCGAATGCCTTCAAACTGCCCGCGGCGGATGTTCTCAAGATTCTGGCGTTCAGGCCTTGTCGCCGCCGCCTCGTAGAGATACACGGGAATCGCAAACCGCTTCGCGATCTCGGCGCCCACGTGCTTCGCCATCGCCACGCAGTCTTCAAGCGTGACGCCATCAATCGGAATGAAGGGAATTACGTCGGCGGCGCCCATCCGTGGGTGCGCTCCCGTATGTTTCGTGAGGTCTATCAGTTCGGCAGCCTTGCCTACGCCGCGAACCGCCGCTTCCTGGATTGCTTCGCGCTCGCCCACCAGCGTAATCACGCAGCGGTTGTGGTCGGCGTCCATCTCCCGGTCAAGGAGATAGACGCCCGGCATTTTCATCGCCTCAACGATGGCATCGACCTTTGCAGCATCGCGGCCTTCTGAGAAGTTAGGGACGCATTCAACCAGTGTGTTCGGCACAAAGAGAGAATAAATCAGCCGCGACCGTCAAAGCCCATGATGCTCCGCTACTTCTGTGCCGCCCCTGGCGGAAAGTTCTTGAGCAGCTTCGCCATCGCCTTGTCCAGGTTCTTTCGCATCTTTTCCTGATTGTTCCCCGGATCGATGGTTTTCGTCGCGCGCCCCGACCACACCAGCTGTTTCGTGTGCGGGTTGTACATATCCAGCACCAGCGTTCCTATGTTGATCGTAGTCTGCTGCGCGGTTACCATGCCGCCGCCCCAGCGATAGCCGCCGCCCGTTCCGTAGGCATTCCACTGCGCCTCTTGCTGCACAGATACCTGATAGTCGATGTAGAGGTCAGCCTCTTCGCCTGTCGACTTTGTCAGGCCCTTTGAGGCCAGTTGCTTGTCGACCGCGTCCGTGATCTCCGCATCGGCAATCTGATTCGGATACTTTGCGTCGGGAACACGAACCCACTTGTAGGTGTGAAACGCGGAAAAGTCCACGCCCGGCATCGTGTTGATCTTTACATCCTGCGCTGCGGCGCTTGCCGTCATCCCTACCAGTACGAGTCCTACTGCCAGGGCCAGTTTGTGAAAGGCTTTGAGCATTCTGTCCCCCTTTTTGCTTTGCTTGCGAGCGTCCGCGTTTCTTATACGCTTTCACTGTCTTTGCCGGTACTGTCAATTTCACCAGCATCCGGGCTTCCGCCTGCAAATGCCGATTCGCCTCGTCCTTTGGCTCTCCCGCCGTGGGAGCGATAGGGCGGGAATCGACGACCCGCCTCTTGAGCCTCCCCAACCAGGCCAACTTCGCCGACAATCCCGCTTACACGCTGCTATCCTGCTAAGGAAAGCGCCTGAAGCTGCCGCCCATGGGGAGAGGAATATGACCACCGCAACGGCTCCGCTGCTTCGTGCGCCACGCGGCAACCAGCTGCGCTGCAAGGGCTGGCAGCTGGACGCCGCCCTTCGCTGTCTGATGAACAACCTCGATCCTGAGGTTGCCGAACGGCCCGCCGATCTGGTCGTTTACGGCGGCGTCGGCCGTGCCGCACGCAACTGGGAGTCGGTCGGGTACTGGGTAAGCCTCCAGAAACTTCGAATCGTCGAATAGGCCAACGGCATCGGTCGCCTTGCGTGGAGGTCGCCGCCTCTAATATCCCTCCGATCTCTCCATAGGGTAGGGATATAGCTATGTTCGTTCTGCTCTAGACTGGCCGTCCAAGCGAGAACCAGACAGTCTCAATAACGATGTAAACGGCAAGTGTCAGAGCGTAGGGGAGGACCTTTCGATGCGCACGCGCGTCAAACACGATCAACGCCAGGAGAATGACGTCGATTAACAGCAGGCAGATTGTTTGCGATGAAGATTGCCGAAAATCGAGCCAGTAGCCAAGAGTTCGGGACAAACCCGCAGGCAAAACCACCAATACGATGCAGATCATGTATCGCATGTGCGCGGCAACATTTCGCGCCCGAATGGAGGAGATTGCTAAGCCGTACAGACATCCCAGGAGCAGCAGTTGGATCGTCGATAAAAATTCGTCATTGCGGGCGGCGGAGATTGTTGCACCTTCAGCGAGGTGCCCGTGATACTCCTTCCACAACATGACGACCGAGAAGACCAGAATAAACGGCATCAAAATGTTCGTGAGTTTCCCCAGTTTCCTGTGGAGCGCGAATGCTTTGTATCGGGCCGCGAGCGGTTGAAAGATCAGCAATGCCAAAAAACAGAAGAGTAGAATCGCATGAATGTGAACTGCCGGAGTGATCGACACATCGAAGTGCGGAACCTCAGACAAATAAGGAATCCAGAACCCCGCAATGAAAATGGGGAGTAAGGTCAGTAACACGTATCCGAGATTGCGATAAGCGCGTTCCATCTTTGATCGCCGTTTCCTTCGAGGCTGGAAGTCCCGCCAGTATATCGGCTGGACAGGGCTGCCCATAAGAACTAGTCAGAGAGTCTTGAATGTCCGGCCCCACGCCCTATCACCGGTAGTATTCTCTCCATAGCGATTCAGCAGGAGGTCAACATGAGCACCATAGCCCCAGCTCCTGTCATTCGTGCGCCGCGCGGCAACCAGCTGCGCTGCAAGGGCTGGCAGCAGGAAGCCGCGCTTCGCTGTCTGATGAACAACCTCGATCCTGAGGTTGCCGAACGGCCCGCCGATCTGGTCGTCTACGGCGGCATCGGCCGTGCCGCGCGCAACTGGGAGTGCTTTCACGCCATCGTCCGCGAGCTCGAGCGCCTCGGCGACGAAGACACCCTCCTCGTCCAGTCCGGCAAGCCCGTCGCCGTCTTTCCCACCCACGACAAGGCACCCCGCGTGATCATCGCCAACTCAAACCTGGTAGGGAA
>JBATYG010000507.1:0-9554 GCA_049673945.1 Occallatibacter sp. | reverse complement strand
AGCCGAGCGGCATCCGTCCCCGCTTCCTCGAGCAGCTCCGCACCGCAGGCATCTTCCTGCCGCCGAGCCTCTTTGAGCGCGTGACGGAAGTCAGCTAGCGAAGTTTTTTGTGAATCGGCAAGTTTACTAGGGCAGTTCGGAGGTCTGCAGCGATGTCGATGTTATGGATCATTATCGTCGTTTTCCTGGGCGTCTTCGCGGTGGTGAGTCTGCTGGCTGCCGCGAGCGGAGCCGGAGCATCAAGGCAAGACAAGGAGATGCTTGCACGACTCGATTCTGCCCTGGCCACAAACATGACAAAGTCGGATATGGCCGACCTGCTCATCGATGTGCGCAAGAACGAGCTGCTGAGCACAATTCCGTGGATCGACCGCGTACTGCGCAAGCTCGAGATCACTCCGCGTCTGCGCCGGATGCTTTACCAGGCCAATCTCAAATGGACGGTCGGCGGCCTGGTGCTGATGTGCAGCTCAGTGTTTGCGGTGATGGGGTATCTGGTCTACTGGCGCACCGGCAACATTTATTTCGGGATCCTGATCGGCGGCGCTTTTGGCGCGGCTCCGCTCGGATGGGTCTCCTTCAAGCGCAACAAACGCCTGGCAAAGTTTGAAGAGGGCCTTCCTGAAGCGCTCGACCTGGTGTGCAGCGCCCTGCGCGTGGGACACAGCCTCAACTCCGCGCTGGGACTGGTTACACGCGAGTGCCCCGACCCCGTCGGCCCCGAGTTCCGCGTCACCTTCGACGAGCAGAACTATGGCCTTGAATTGAAAACAGCTCTTGAAAACATGATCAACCGCATGCCCGTTCAGGATCTCCGCATTGTCGTCACCGGAATCCTGATTCAGAAAGAGAGCGGCGGCAACCTGGCGGAGGTTCTTGAGAAGACCGCTGAAGTAATTCGTGAACGTTTCCGGTTGAAACGGCAGGTCAGCACGCATACAGCGCAGGGCCGCCTCACCGGCATCGTGCTTACTCTGCTCCCGATCGTCCTCGGCTGCGCCCTGTACTTTATCAATCCCGAAATGATGAGCCTGTTGTGGACGCGCGAGATCGGCGTGAAGCTGCTCTACGCCGCGTCGGCGATGATCGTCATCGGCGGACTGATTATTCGCAAAATCGTCAACATGGAAGTGTGAGGGACTTATGGGTGTAGCGATTGCAGCGTTTTTTGCCATCTTCCTGCTCATCACGAGCGCGGGACTTCTCATCTTCTATCGGGAGACGATTACGGCCCGCATCACCTCCGCCATTAACCCGCAGGTGCGGCGGCAGAAGAGCCTGAAGACCACCATTCTCGATACGCGCGAAGTACTCGAAGGCGTTGTCGAGCGATTCGAAAAAGTGGTTCCCCGCAGCGAAGCCGAAACCGGCGTCATCCAGGAACGGCTCGTTCGTGCCGGCTTCCGATCCGAATCGGCGCAGAAAGCCTTCTATGGGGCAAAGGTGCTGACCCCGCTGACGCTGCTGGTGATCGTGCTGCTGACGCCCTTCGGCCGCAGCAACATCTTCTTTGCGATCGCGGCGGTCGGCCTTGGGTTCCTAGCGCCGGACTTTGTGCTCGGCAAGATGATTTCCAACCGCCAGAAAAAAGTGCGGCGCGGCCTGCCCGACGTGCTCGACATGCTGGTAATCTGCGTCGAGGCCGGCCTCAGCCTTGACCAGGCGACAGCCCGCACCGCCGAGGAGATGCGTCATTCCCAGCCAGTTTTGAGCGACGAGCTGAGCATGGTGGCGCTGGAGCAGCGCGCCGGCAGCGCCCGCGCCGACGCGTGGAAACACCTGGCCGATCGCACCGGCGTTGACGTGGTTCGCAATTTGGTATCGATGCTGGTTCAGTCCGAACAGTTTGGCACCAGTGTTGCTAAGACACTTCGTGTGCATTCTGACACGCTCAGGACCAAGCGCGTTCAGGAGATCGAGGAAAAGGCGGCAAAGCTTTCGGTTAAGCTGCTCTTCCCTCTCGTATTCTTCATCTTTCCGTCGCTGTTTGTCGTCGTTCTCGGTCCCGCGGTAATCATGATGGCCGAATCGTTCAAGTCAATGTTCGGCCACTAGGAAGTTGAGAGTAACAGGAAATGGATTCGATCACGATTATCCGGACCGTGGCCGGGGTCCTGTTCGTGCTTGCCCTGGCCATGATGGTTCAGCGCCGACGGACTCGAGAAAAGTGACTCGAACTTCGATCGAGTTCCGATCAGGCAGTAGCTGGTTAAGAGGCGCAGTTCTGAAGTTCCGAAGTTTTGGGGAAAGGAAAGGGGAATCGCAATGGATAGCTCAACACTTATCCGGATTGTTGCCGGCGTGCTCTTCGTGCTCGTGCTGGTGATTCTGATCCAGCGCCGCCGCACTCGCGTTAAGTAGCATCGGGAATTGCTCTAAGTTCACGGGCCAGTTTTCGCAACGATGTTTTGAAGTATTTTCCGGGAAAGGGGAATTGCAATGGACAGTTCAACACTTATTCGGGTTGCTGCCGGCGTGCTCTTCGTGATTGTGCTGGTGATCCTGATCCAGCGCCGCCGTACTCGCGTCAAGTAACAGGAGCCACATTCCGACTACATGTGACCCGGCCGGATGATCATCCATCCGGCTAGCTCACCTTTTTTATTCTTTTAACCGGCTCTCCCTGACTTACTCTCGGTGGATAGCTGGTCTTAGCCAAGCGCCCTTAAGAAACCTGGTAACTATTCAGAACCAACCAGCAGGCCTGGACTCAGCAGCCGTAAGCTAGTGGCCTGAGGACAAGTTTGAGTACAAGCATTAGATATGCACGAGATAAAGCGGTTGATCGAATCTCGAGCATCCTACCTGGCTGAATTGATAGCGGGCTAGTTAGTACGCGCCCTTGCATTCGGAGAAACTCCGGGAGGGTGAGGAGATATGGAAGCGACGCAAAAGTACTGCGTATATAACCAGACTCGCGAAAGCTTTCTCAGTTTGGGCGTCACCGTGGCCGACTCCGCAACCGGACGCCTGGGTGAGCTCATCGAGAAGCTCACCAGCCAGGTCGACAGCGGCCTCTGGATGACTCCCTTTCGGGGCATTCCGCCGGCCCATGGCATCTCCCCGATCGATCTCGTGTACCTCGATAGTGAATACCGGGTGATCCAGGAGATTGAGTCGTTCCCAACCGCAAAGGTCGAATCCCTGCCCGACGCCGCCGCGAGCGCGCTGGTACTGCCGGTTCACACCATCTACTCCTCGCAGACCCAGCCCGGCGATCAACTCGTGATCTGTGTCGCCAGCGAGATGGAACGCCGTCTCGAGCATCTTTCCAGTTCATTTACTTCGCCGGCGAATGCGCCGGCTGTTGTATCCTCGAGGGAAAAGCAACAGCCTGACAGCAGTCTATTCAGCGCGTCACTGAGCCGGTCTTCGGGGGAAGAAACCATGTTTCAGGGGTCAGAAGCCATGAACAGTTATGAGCCTAGGAGCAGTAAGCCCGGCACGCTGAAAACGTGGCTGCAGAATTGGCTGTCTTCCGATCGACGGAGGTCGCCACGACAGCCTCTACCAGGACTGGTCGCCTACTACTGGACCGGAAGCGCCCCGCGCGCGTACCAGATTGCCGACATCAGCGCGAGCGGCTTTTACCTCCTCACCGAGGAACGCTGGTTTCCCGGCACGATGGTCCTGATGACATTGCAGAGAACCGACAGCTCCGGCAGGAATCTCGATGACTCGATTGCCGTTCAATCGCGCGTTGTGCGCTGGGGCAGCGACGGACTCGGACTTGCCTTTGTGGTCTCCCGCTCTCTCGATGCGACCAACGGCGACTCTGCCCGTGAGAACGGAGTGGATAAAAGGACTCTCGATCGATTTCTTTCACGGCTGAAGGATTCGACCTACGGCCTCAAAACCGTCGAAAGCTAAATTAGAGCGAGTCCCGCGCACAGGCTGAGCAAAGAGAGTAAATGAGGATCGGCCTCGCGCGGCGAACACCGTAAAGCCAGGCGCTGCGCCGGTGGGCGCCAGCTTATCCGCCGGCCCCATCAGGAATAATCAACAGGACCTCGACCTTTGCCAGTTGACCATTGTGCTTGGCGGGCCTGAAACGCCACTGCGAGATCGCCTGCAGCACCGGGCTTGTTTCCTTAAAGGTCGAAGGAAAGACGATCGACAGCGCCTCGAAGCGTCCGGCCTCATTGATGAATCCGTGAATCATCAGCGCGTCCGCCGCGATGGTTCCCACGCCATTGCTCGGCCGCACGATGTAGAAAGGATACGGAGCCTCAATGTGGAGGTTCCCTGCCGAGCGCGCCTCGGCCGACAGCGGCAGAGAGTATTGCAGGATCCAGCTTGAAGAGAGACCTACATGCAGATACACCGAGTAGATGAGCCGGTCGCCCCACAGGGCCGAGGTTTCCGGAAACTGATCTTCCATTGCATTGCCGACAACCACCACGCCGTATTGACCACTCTGCGGCAATGACACCTTGGCGAAGGTCGGCGCGCTGCCATGTCCTCCCGCACCGTTGTTGCCCGTGCCCGCATTCGGGCCCGTCGTGCCTGAGTTACCGCTCGCGACATTGGTCCCCTTCGCGTTGCCGGCTTTGCCTGCGGAGTTGCCGGCTGTGCCCTGGCTGCCGTGCGTGCCAGTCGCACTGCCGCGGCTCGATGAATCGCCAGTGCCGGCGCTGGCGGAGTCACCGGTCTTGCCCGGCAGCATCGCTCCATCGGGATTGCCCCTCGCGGTCTGATTCGTCGGCGGAAGGGCAATGGTGCCCTTCGTGACCTGGATCTCGGAGATCGACATCATTGCAGCTGCAGTAGGTTGAACCGACTTCGAGGCTGAAGACTGCGGCAGAAGATCCTTGAGTTCCGGCCCGCGCACCGCGATCGGCGTGCTGGTTGCCGGCATCGGCATCGGCATCTTCGACGCAAACGGAGTCGACGTCATCGGAACGTCCGCCATCATCTTCTCGGGTGTAGGCCGCGTCAACACTGGCTTTGCGTTGATTGCCGCCAGGATCTGCGGCGGCGGCGGAACGACCAGCTTCACGTCAGGATGTTCCGACGACCAGAGCAACACCGAAGGCAGCGGCGTCTTGACAACCTGCTGGTTGAACTTGACGTCCGGCTGCACCACAGTCCTGTCGGCAAGGTTGAGTTTTGGAATCTGCCGCATGCTCGACGAAGGAGCGGCCGGCGCATCATGCTGCTCCGCGGCCTTTGCCGGCGAGGGTTTATCTCCCGGGTACATTCCTGAATCGCCTGCGGTGCGCGGCGTCTGCACGTCCGGCATGTCGATATCGACCCGCCGCATCATGTAGCGGTCGGTGGCTTCTCTCATGTCGATGCGCGGCGCAAAAATGAATCCGTACAGGATGACGACTGCAAGCGTGGCGTGAACCAGCGCCGAAACCACGTAGTTCACGGGCGTCCGCTGTGCCTTTGGCGGTTCCGCAAAGATTGAAATCGGAAGGGAAGGCCCCATGATGGGTCAGATTCCTCTCAAGAACCACTAGTCTCCTACTTTACATGCATCATGACTCCTTTCTGACAAGAGCAGGTTGTCGAGAGGGATGCCTTTTGTTACCTGTACGATTGCCGGGGCCTCAGATGAAACTAATGTTTGCCGCAAGTGCAGCGCATTGTTTTTGCTTGAATGCGTTGCCCGCGGCCCCGTATGCTTACAAGCATAAATTCACTCCAGCCGGCTGCTGCAGAAGAAGAGCGATTCGCCAGCCGCTCAAGGTCCGCTAAAGCCGTGACGCGTAAGAAAGATAGGTAAAAGCAGCAACCAATCAAAAGTAACTGGACAGCTTCATCGTCATCTGCGCATATTAGTGCACAAGACTAATTTAGAGTCTCAGTGGTCACGCGGTTTCTATCGTCGTTCTTGTTTTTAGATCGGTTTCTGCGCGTGAGTGCTGACGCTGAATAGCTCCATCGGGCCATCGGATTATGACCTGTCCTTAACATGGGGAATGACTCACACAAGGAACGGTAAGCTGCAAGGTACTATAGATTTTAGTCTCCACTTTTTGTTGGAGAAGCTCGATTGTAATAATGCTATACTTCATCGTCATTAATCCTCATTTGGGCTCTACCAAGTGAATCACTAACTCGGCGTGAGCCGCTCGCCGTCGCTTTGTGCGCCTGTTTCGGCGCAAGGCGTCGGAGAAAGGCGAATGGCCACAAGCTGGCGAAGACAGGATTCTGAATGAACCGGAGACTGCTGATCATCCTACTCAGTGCTTTCGTGATTGCCGCGTTCAGCACCTATTTGGTCTACAAAATGGTCGGATCGCGCATGTCGGCATCAAGACCTCAGACCTTAACCACCCTGGTCGCGGTCAACAAGGACGTGAAGATCGGGACGATTCTGTCCGAAGCCGATCTGACGACGATCCAGGTAGCCAGCGCACCGCAGGGCGCCATCACCGACAAGAAGCTGGCACTCGGGCGCGGCGTGATCTCTGCTCTGGTGCAGGGCGAACCAGTGGTTGAAAGCCGCCTCGCCCCGATCGGGTCCGGCGGAGGTCTCGCGGCCACCATCAAGGAAGGCATGCGAGCCTGCGCAGTGCGCGTCGACGAAGTGGTCGGCGTCGCGGGCTTCGTGACGCCCGGCATGCGCGTTGACGTACTGGTTTCCGGCGTTCCTCCGGGTTCGCAGGGCAATAACCAGGAGACGGAGACGCGGACCATCCTGCAGAACATTGAAGTGCTTTCGGCCGGCACCGACATCCAGAAGGATGCCGGAGGCAAGCCGCAGCAGGTGCAAGTGGTGAACCTTCTGGTCACACCGGAGCAAGCGCAGATCCTGGCGCTGGCGGCGAACCAGATGCGCATCCAGCTCGTACTCAGAAACCCACTCGATACGACGATCACCGATGTGCAGCAGACGGCGATGACCAATCTCTTCGGCGGCCCGAAAGCGGCGCCCAAGGCCACCACCGTGCATAAAGCCAAGCCAGCCGCCCCAGCGCCCTTCACCATTACAGTGATCAACGGCTCGCAGAAGGCTGAACAGAAATTTGTTTCTCCCGGGGGACAACAGTGAAAGTTAGAACCGGCGTTACGTTTGCCAGTCTTAGTGCATTAACTTTAATATTTTGCGCCCCGCTGGCGCTCCGGGCTCAGGCCCTGGGTGAAGCGGCGCAGGCAACCACGCCTGCCGACAAAACAGCCAAGCCCGATGCGAAGGACGCGAAACCCGGACAGAACGGCGCGCCTGGCGCGAAACCGCCTGCCGGTCCTCCGCCGCCTCCGGCTCCAATCATCATGCAGCCCGTCGGCCCAGCGAGCCAGGACTCCGCCAACGAGCTGTCCGTGACTGTAGGCAAGTCCGTTGTACTCGATCTGGCTCGGCCGATTCGCACCATTGTCGTGGGCCTCGGAGATTTCGCTGAAGCCAGCGCCGTCAGCCCCACGCAGGTTCTGGTGAACGGCAAGGGCGCAGGCGAAACATCGCTCATTCTCTGGGACGCCAGCGGCGCCCGGCAGTTCTTCAATGTCACCGTCAGGCCCAGCACCTACGCCAGCCACGACCAGCTTGAGGCGATCCGCCGCCAGTTGAGAACCGAACTGCCTGGTCAGAGCCTGAACGTGAGCACAGAAGGCGGCAACGTCTACCTGCGCGGCACTGTCGATAATCTCAACAGCTCGCAGCGTGCTGTCCTCATCGCATCCACCGGCGGCAAGGTGGTCAACCTTCTCAATGTGAAGGTGCCGCCCCCCGAGCAGCAGATCCTGCTCAAGGTGCGCTTCGCCAGCGTCGATCGCAGCAAGATGCGTTCGCTTGGCATCAACATTTTCAGCACCGGCTTCGGCAACACGATCGGCTCGCTTTCTACGGGTCAGTTCAGCCCGCCAGCTGTCACCCCCGCCGGTTCGATCACGTCGGCTGGCCCAGCCACCACCTCTGCGTCTGTTACCATTTCGAATCCTCTGAACCTCTTCGCGTTCTACCCTGGCATCAACCTGGGCGCAACGATTGAAGCGCTGGAACAGAGGGGCCTGGTGGAATCCCTCGCCGAGCCCAACATTCTGGCTGAGAACGGCAAGCAGGCCAGCTTCCTCGCCGGTGGTGAATATCCCTTCCCCATGGTCCAGGGAGCGGGCGTCGGCGGTAGCGGCGCCGTTACCATCGCCTTCAAGGAATACGGTATCCGCCTCAATTTCATTCCCACGATCACACCGCGTGGAACAATCCGGCTCCAGGTCGCTCCTGAGGTCAGCGCACTCGACTTTGCCAATGCGGTAACGATCGCCGGATTCACTGAGCCGGCCATCACCGTGCGGCGCGTCAAGACTGAAGTCGAACTCGCCGACCGGCAGAGCTTCGCCATCGGCGGCCTGCTCGACAACACTGAGAATGAAACCTTTCTGAAGATTCCCTTTCTCGGGGACATCCCGATTCTCGGCAAGTTCTTCCAGACCATGTCGCGGACGAAGAGCAACACCGAACTGATCGTCCTCGTGACGCCTGTGCTCGTCACACCAACTCCCGCCGGCTCGGAGATAGCTCTGCCGAAGTTCCCGCAGGGCTTCTTGCCGCCTAACTCCAACACACCCATGCATACCCCTGAACCGGCTGCACCCGGTGAGTCTGCTGCACCGGCAACCATTCCGGTCGAGCAGTTGATCGAGAGCATGAAGCCGGAAACTCCACTGAGCGATGCAGGCGGCGGCATGAGCACATCGGGTGGTGGAGGCGGTGGAGGCAGTTCGCAAAAGTAGTCCCGGTAGTCGCGGTCCAGTTGCTTAACCAGGAAGCCCCGTCCCCGCCGGACGGGGCTTCTTGCATCACCACGCCGAACGCGCCCTGCGCAATGCTCTTCGCATCGATGAGAGCGCCATCCAGCAGGCGAAGGGAGTTATAGCACTATGGCCTTTTCAGGCATGCAAGACCGTCCGAAGACGAAGCCCGCGGCTGATTCGCATCAGCGGTTCACAATGTTCAATGTGACCCGCCAGGTACAGCTCGCCAGCAGCGTTGAAGTGGCCGCAAGCGGCGGAAAGCGCTCCAAAGGCCTTCTTGGGCGCAAAGGCCTCGCGCCTGGCGAAGCCCTCTGGATTGTGCCCTGCGAGGCCGTCCACACCTTTGGCATGCGGTTCGCTCTGGACCTGGTGTATCTCGACCGGCGTCACCGGATCCGCAAGATCCGGCGTAATGTCCCTCCCTGGCGTCTTTCCGCCTGCCTGTCCGCTCATTCCGTCGTTGAGCTCGCCGCCGGCTCAATCCGCGAGACAGACGCGCAACCCGGCGACCAGGTCGAACTAACCGAGGATGCGGCTGCACAAGCTCCAACAGGGTCCGCCAAATCCTGAGCAGCCGGCAGATCAGAAGGCGAATATGCCCGCCCCGCTTGATGCGGCATGAAGCGGGAATAGGAAGGCTCTTAGTAGCCTGCCGCACTCCAAGTGGGGATATAGAGTCAGGATCAACCCGATTATTGCCTGAGATATCGCCATTTAGAGCTGTTTCTTGCAAGCTCAGTCAACTTTGGTTGCAGTCGGACCTAAGCTGCGGCCCCAGAAAGGATTAACACTTTAGTGGCATGTATACGAAGTGCTCTTCGAGGTAGGCTACTTTGTATACGGAAGTATAC
>JBATYG010000506.1:0-1896 GCA_049673945.1 Occallatibacter sp. | reverse complement strand
GTATATCTGCCATGAGGCCAAGCGAGAGCTCAAGCTCACCCTGGGGTGGCCGCGCTATCGTTGCAGCTATTGTTTTTCTGGAGATTGCCGCCATGGATGCCGTTATCATCAGAGGCTTTCAAGTCTTTTGAGCGGGGCGTTGACGGCGCGTTTAACACTCGCTCGTCTTCCGATCTGCTTTATCGCCTGTGCCAGATCACCAGCCCCGGTCCGTACTTCGTGCTGCGGCTTTCGTTCCACAGGTAGTAAATACTGTCGTCGGGGGCGGTGACGACGCTCCGGCTCGCTGAGTCCGGCGTAAACGCATCGCTCGCGAATTTGCCCACGCCGCAATGCGTCCACGTCACGCCATCAGTCGAAGTAGCGAAATCGGCGTTGCCGCAGACGCCGTCTTCGCTGCCAGAGGGCGTGCTGAAGACCGCGAAGATTGCGCCTTTCGTATCCACGGCGATCGACATCGTGTCGCCGCTCGATCGGCTCTTGTCATGGGGAATCTTCACAGCAGGAGTCCACGTGGTTCCGTCGGTCGATGTCGTGGCCCAGACGCCTGCCTGATCGTCCTTGTCGTCGGCATGCATCGTCATCAGCAACGCGAATCTTCCGCCGCCATCGGCAAGCTTCAGGATCGGAGAATCGGGCCGGTCGTCGTGGGTATTGGCCGCAGTAACCGCCTTGCCTGAATCCGGTTGCCACACATTGAAGAGGTAGCTATCCGAGCCTTCCGCCGGGGTATCGAAGTATGCCATGTAGGGCAATCCCTGCGCATCGACGGCAAGGCCTGCCGGTGCCTGGTTGTGGTGCTCTCTGCCCAGCACCGGAGGCTTGCGCACGCGCCACGTGCCGGCGTCGCTACCGATATCGCCATCGATCAATGCCGGTCCATCCTGGTAGGCATTGACCGCGAGATAGAAGTGATCTTTCACGAAGCTGAGCACGCTCGAATCCACGGGGCCGCCGAGTCCGTTACTGTACGGCGTCATCTGCCAGGTGTTGCCGCCGTCTTTTGAGAGAGCAAAGGTAAAGCCTTCCTGATCCTTGACTGGATAGACAAGCCCCGCGATGCCGGTGCCGGGTTGGAAAGCCAGCGAGAGCGGCTCACCCTGGTCAACATTGGTGGCGCCGGTTACCGCGAGCTTTCGTGGTTCGTCCCACTTGTATTGCGCGCGATTCCAGCGCACGAACATCACCTGGCTTTCCTCAGGCTGGTTATTCGCGTTGGGGTCGCGCCACAGGAACGCGAAGGCAGCGTCGCCGTTTTCATCCAGCGCCAGCGCGGTCTTGCGGCCGTAGTCATCGGAGTCGCGATTGTCGCCTTTGGGCGCGGGAGCGGGCTTCAGCAGGCCCATTGGCGGCGGCCCGACGATGACCTCATTCGATGGCGTCGCGGCGGACCCGCTCCGGACGCGGTATGTATAGGTGCCGAAGGGTGCGATGGACGTGTCTTGATAGCTGGTGGAAGTCGATTCGCTGACTTTCTCAAAGGCCGCGCCGGATTTTCTCTCGACAATCCATTGGGACGCCGTGCCTGTCCAGGCAAGCTCTACCTTGCTGGCCGTTGCCGATTTAACCTCAAGTTTTTGTGCCGGCGCCATGCCGCACAGCAGCATCACCACCGCGATCGATCCGATTGCTTTCATTCGCGATTCTCTCCCTGTAAACGGAAAAAGTGTTCCGCATTGCCGATAATTCTGGATTCCGATGCCGCATTATATCCGGCTCGGAGGGACTTCGAGCGAGAGATCGCGTGCCTGGTATGCCGCGTCTATAAGCCCGCTGAGCGAGCCCTCATTTACGGTGCGGCGGCGCGGGAGAGGATGCTGCTCTATCAATCTGCGCAGTCTCCTGGTCCGGGTCTTTGATGGTAAGCGGCAGGATCTCGCGCAGAGCCCAGTCGAT
>JBATYG010000505.1:0-4492 GCA_049673945.1 Occallatibacter sp. | reverse complement strand
CCAAAGGCCAGAGCGATGAGGGGAATGATTAGAGCGGCTACGGCTCCCCCCACGCTCGAGCCGCTATCGAAGATGGCGACAGCGAGGCTGCGTTCCTGACTGGGAAACCACTCCGCGACTGTTTTACTTGCTCCGGGCCAGTTGAAACCTTCGCCGATGCCCAGTAGAAATCGAAAAAACGCAAAACCGAAAACGGATGAGGCGAAGCCCGTGAGGATGTTGATGACGGACCAAAAGACCACTGCCAAAGAGAGCCCGAGCCCGGCCCCGACGGCGTCAAGAAAGATACCGCCCAGAAGCCAGGTTCCCCCATACGAAATCTGAAAGGCGCCAAGAATTCTGGCTAAGTCGGTGTGCGTCAGGTGGTAGTGCGCGGTGATCAACGGCGCCAGAACGGAAAAAGTTGGGCGGCTTATGTAATTGGTAACCGTGGAAAAGAACAGCGTCCAAACGATCCACCAGCGCACCCGCCCTTTGGTACGAGCCTTGTGAGATGTATCTCTCTGCTGAGCTACGTTCACTGGATTCATCACATTTTGCTGATCTGATACCGCGCCGCCAGTGCCATTTGAGTAATGCCGTATCAGGCGGCGGGATTCGCGACCGGATGATCGACAATTTGCTCGTTCCTGGGATCCCAATACAGCTTCTTGCCGCTCCAGTAGGACTGCGCCGCCATGATGCAGACAAGCGAATGTGAGAATCCATGGTCTACCGTGGCGTTCGGCTGGGTGCGGGATTGCATTGACTGAAGCCAGTTCGTCAGATGGCGTACGTCATCATCGTCCGGGCCGAGAGAGCTGGGCGCCGGGGCTCCTGGCACCTGGACAATCTCCCCGCCGTCCTTAGCTGGCCCAACAATAGGAAGCTTAGTATAGACCGGCCCGTTATCGAAGGGATCGAATTCCTGGCGGCCACCTTCGCGCGTGACTGTAAACAAGGAAGCACCCTCGCCGCCGTAGTTCTCGATGGTGCCCGTTCGTCCGTTGATCCTCGAAAAGCTGCGATAGCTGTTTCCGAATAAGGACTTATAGGTGTAAAGAAAACCCTTCGGATACACGATTGCGGTGACGCACGTATCGGGATTTTCCCGTTCGTCTTTCCAGGCGAAGATTCCACCGTTGGCGACGACGCTCTCTGGATAAGTCTCTCCAGTCCAGAGATGGACGAGATCGCAGCCGTGACTGAGCCACTGATCGAAGAGTCCGGACGAGAAATCTTTATAAAGTCTGAATTCAAGATAGACATGTGGATCAAAAGGACGATCCGGTTTCCCCAATAACCATCGCTTCCAATCCGTGTCTTCTTCCTTTAGCTGCGATTTTCGGCCATAGAGCCATTGCTTCCACTCCATGTTGGCATCAATCAGCATCTCCCTGCTATAGCCTGTGTCCATCGGCGTGAATCTCCAACGCTCTTCATTCACATTCCATTCCTGCTCAATGTGGACAATGTCGCCGATTCGCCCCGAACGAATGATGTCTCTCACCGCAAGAGGATATGGCTGGCTACGATGTTGCGTTCCCATCTGAACGATTTGTTTGGATTGTTTGACCAGGTCGCGCGTCTCAATTGCCTCGGAGAGAACGTTGGCAAACGGCTTTTCCACATAGCAATCCTTGCCGGCCTTTACAACTTCTGCACATAGCTTGGCATGCTGGAAATCTCCCGTGGCGATCATCACACCATCGATATCCTTCAACGCCAACATCTCTTCGGAGTACTTGAAGCTCTGCGGATCGAGATTGAATGCTTGCTTTACTTGAGCGGCGCGATGTTCCCGTGCAAGGCTCCAGAGATCGCAAACCGCAACCGTCTCTACCGGAATCTGTTTGGAAGCCAATGCCACCATGTGCACGTGTCCTTGACTTCGGTCGCCGCAGCCGAGTTGGCCCAGACGAATGCGATCATTCGCCCCAAGGATGCGCCCGTAGGATTTGGCACTCATTCCGGCAGCCAGCATTGTCACTCCGGCTTGCTTCACAAAGGTCCGGCGGTCGATTTCACTCTTCCCATTTTCAAGCATGCCAATCAGCTCCTGAGAACCGGCAATTTTATTGTGGGCTCGAAGCCCAATACACTTTGTCCATTGGACTGTGCTTCAAAATCCTTCATTCCATAAGCCGAGCCGGTTCGAATTTGATCTGCAGAATAAGTGCGGGCACAGGGATAAAACGGAGACGGGGACTGCGCGTCGCGCTAGAACGAACGGACCCAAGTTGAACATGAAAGCACGAGAGGACATTAGCACCCGAAAAGATTCGAAAGCAAGAGAAATTTCCGAATACCGCCAATCCGAATCCCTCAGTGCGAAAACAGCGCTCCATCTAATTCACGCGCGGACTCCGAGTCCAAATAGACAGTCGCATTTGGATGAGTACGGAGAATGGTGGCGGGGCACCCGGTTGACACAGGTTCTTCGAATGCGCGTCGTACGATCTTCGCTTTCCGGCTGCCCGGCACGGACACGATTAGCGTGCGCACGCGAAACAAAGCGGGGATCGTCAGCGTAATCGCACGTTCGGGAACCAGATCAATGCTGGGGAACCAGCCCTCAGCCATTTGCTGCTGGCGGCAAATGGGGTCCAGGCGCACGATCTTCGCATCCAGTGGATCTGTGAAGTCTGCCACCGGAGGGTCGTTGAAAGCCAGGTGGCCATTTTCTCCGATCCCCAGAAAACATAGCTGCGGGTCAGCGTTCCGGAGTTCGCTGGCGTAGTCTCTGCTCGTCTTTTGCGGATTGGGCGCGCTTCCGTCAATCTCAAAAAACTTTCTCATGCGCACCTTACCCGTGAGTCTCTCACGCAGATAGTGGCGAAAAGAGGCAGGGTGATCTGCAAATATGCCCACGTATTCATCCATATGAAAACCGCAAACCTGGTTCCAGGGAAGATTTGCGATACGTGTAAGTTCATTGAGAGTTTCAAACTGCGAGGCCCCCGTGGCAAAGATCACTCCCACCGAGTCAAATGCCTTCGCTAACTCGATTAGTTCTCTGCCCGCGGCATGCGCAGCGGCCACGCCAGCCGCACGGGAATCCGGATGAACTTCCACCTTCATGGTTCCGACCTGGAAGTGTTTCGGATGATGAATTGCTTCGGTCAATCTTCACTCCTAGGCGGTTGGTCCATCTCGATTGTGCGTGAACGTGAATTGGGCGAGCCGCTCCAGCCCGCCAACACATCTACCGAATCGAAGCCACCTTCTCGGACTTACCCGGATGAATCCTGACGCCTTGCACCACCCGATTGATGACGCCTTCCGGGCTAGGGTTATCGGGATTCAATCCGATATGCAAGCTCAAGTGGTAACCGAGCAGTTGCGGACCCACGATCTCGTAGGGCGTGCGCAGGCTGTCGTCCGTCTGAGGAGCAACGGCCGGAATGACCTTGTCAAATAAACCTTCCGATCCGGTTTGATCCACGATGCCAACTAAGTATCCGATCTTCTTTGCGCGTAGCTCATGGATCAGATCGATCTCGTAGCACCTGCGCACCGGGTCGCTAGATAACAGGCACAGAACAAGCGTGTCACTCTTGACAAAAGACATGGGGCCGTGTCGAAGCCCTAGATACGTCTCCGTGACTACTGGAAAGCGACCAGCGGTCATTTCCAGCGTCTTAAGTCCTGCTTCACGTGCCCAACCAAGCAACGGCGACGAGGACAGAATCACTATCCGGTCGCGGACGTTGCCCACGACAAGCCGGCAGGCCTGATCGATATCGGGCAGTAGCTCGGCCGCGCGTCCGCTGAGATTCTCGATCGAGGCCGAAGCCGCTTGCGGTCGGGCAAGAACAAGTCCAGCAAGCACCAAGTTAGAAAATGCGCTTGTCATGACAAGGCTTTGGTCATTGGTGCGTGGATCAAGAACGATATAGCCGTCAAGACTCGATTGAGTCAATGCGCCGTCTTCGTCGCAGACGATGGCAAATTGCAAGATGTCCGGCCTGAGGCTGCGGATGCGCTCGACTACGGCGGGACTCTCCGGGCTGTCTCCTGACCGCGCCAGGGATATGACAGCGTCTACATCGGCCAAATAGCGTGCCGTATCAACGAGAAGGTCGGTAGTCGGAACGGCGAGTGCGCGGGGCCACGCCGAGGCCACGGAAGTGGCTGCATAGGCTGACGTTCCGGCTCCAGTCAGAAGAACTCTGGCATTGTGAAGCTTGACTGGAAGTTGTAGCCGGTCCGACGCGATACGAACCCTTTCAAGGGTGGTCGGCCAAAGAAGAGGCTGCCGAAGGATTTCCTGGAGAGTATATATGGGGGCGTCGCTGAGGCTAGTCTCAGAGGACGCGCTCGGAAGTTGAGACATGTAAAACTCCGTTCCATTAGTCGGGCAACGTCAGAAAAAGTCGTAGAAAATTAGATTTTTCAAAAATGCATCAGACTCGAAGCTGTATGTAAGAATATATTCGCATTCCGCAACCGTCAAGCCTTTCATTTTGACTACTTCGAAAACATTCTGCAAGAACGATGCAAACTAAGACCC
>JBATYG010000504.1:0-7684 GCA_049673945.1 Occallatibacter sp. | reverse complement strand
ACCGCCAAGCTGGTTGATGTGTGGCCCAATGGCTTCGCGCAGAACCTTACCGAGGGCATCATCCGTGCGCGCTATCGGGAATCAACGGCCTCGTCGACGCCCATCGAGCCCGGCAAGGTTTACGAGTACAGGATCGATGTCTGGTCCACAAGCAACGTCTTTCTCAAGGGCCATCGCATCCGGCTTGAAGTTTCGAGCAGCAACTTTCCGCGATTCGATCGCAACCTGAATACGGGCAAGAGCGCGGCCGATGATTCGGAGTTTGTGAAGGCGACGAACACGGTGTTGCACGACAGCGAACACCCGAGCGCGCTGATCCTGCCCATCGTGCCGCGCTAGTTACCGTGTTAGTGCACTGCGACGCGCGCGCCTGTGCTGAGCAGATCGCGCGCTGCCTGGCGTCCCAGCCGGATGCAGTCGGGAATGCCGATGCCGTCGTAGGCGTTCCCGGCCAATTGCAGCCCCGGCAGCGCCTGCAGCCGGTCCTGAACGCGCCGCATGCGCTCCTGGTGGCCAACGGCGTACTGCGCCATGGCGCGGCGCCAGCGCGAAACCTGCGCATATTCCGGATCAGCGTTCTGCGCGATCACATGGGCTCCCATGATCTCGCTCAACTCGCGTTGCACCATGGCAAGCAACTCACCGTCACTCACGGCAAGCAGCGCTTCGTTCTTCACGCCGCCCAGGAAGGCCCGCAGCACGGCTTTGCCTTTCGGCGTGCGGCCGAGAAACTTGCGATGCACGAAGGTGCAGGCCAGCATGGAGCGGCCTTCGCTTGTCGGCACCAGGAAACCGAAGCCGTCGGGCAGATGGCCGATCTTCCCTTCGTCGTAGATCAGGTTGACGGTGATCGAAGAAGAGTAGGGAATTGAGGAGAGCTCGTGGCTGAGCGAGCGATCGATGCCGCCAAGCATCTCCGCGGCCGCCCAGGCGGGCGAGGCCAGAATCACGGCATCGTACAATCCGCTTGTATCGCCCGCGATTACCTTCCACCCGGATGCGCTCTTTTCGAGGCCGCGGACCGCTGTCGACCGCCGCACCAGGGCTGCGTCGATCCGGGCTTCCAGGGCATCCACGAGCTGCTGCATTCCGCCGCGCAGCGTGGTGAAGACGGGCCGGGGCGCAGGCCGCGCGCCATTTTGTGCGGCCCGTGCGCGCATCTGTTTATGAGCGGTCAGCATGCCGCGGGTAAGCGATCCGTATCGGGCTTCCATCTCGACCATGCGCGAGAGCACCGTGCGCGCGCTTAGCTGCGCAGCGTCGCCGCCGTAAATGCCAGAGAGCAGCGGGTCCACCAGGCGGTCCACAACCTCGGCCCCGAAATGTCTCTCAACCAGTGCCGCGACCGATTCATCGGCGTTGCTGGACCGCGGGCGCAACATCAGCTCTATCGCCATGCGCATCTTGGTCTTCATGCTGAAGAGCGGTGTCATTGCCGTCGGAACCAGCTTCGTCGGCACCATGAACATCAGGCCGTCCGGCAGCGGCACGAGCCGGTTGTGGACGACAACGTAGGTCTTGCGTGCCACATCATTCGACAGGACCAGATCGTCGCCCAGGCCGAGATCGCGACACAGTTCGGCGCCGGCCGCCTTCTCGCTTAGAAACGAGTCGGGTCCGCGCTCGATCACTGCGCCCTGCACGATCTGGGAAGAAAGCACTCCGCCCAGTCGCGGCCCGGCTTCGAAGAGCGTGTACTCCGCCGCCGCGCCTGCGGTTCGTGCCGTTTCGAGTTCATAGGCGGCTGCCAGCCCGGCAATGCCGCCGCCAATGATCGCCGTCCTCATCGCTCTCCCAGTCTCATCGTCACTCCTGGCATCGCTCCTGCCCCGCCGGTTGGGTGTGACTCAGGTCACACGCAGAATACTGCCCCGCCGTATAAGCTGAAAGCCGAAAGATCAGACGCCATGGCGCGGGGTGTGTTCTTCGGCACCTGTGATCCATCTGTCTTGTCCAGGCCTGTCTTGTCCAGGCAGGTTGAGGGGCAATCCGCGTACCTGCGGATATCGCAACGACTAGCGAGCTGGATCCTTCGCCTGCACATCATGTTCACCGTCACCTTCCATTATCTATTCTCCCGGCTGACGATGGGGCCCTGACCGAGGCGTGCCTCCCAGATCGCCAGAAAAGGGGCCTCGTCCTAGTTGAGCCCATTGCGAGAATCTGATGCATCTGCTGCATAAGGGCCCTCCTCCTCGATGCAACTGAAGGAGAGCAGTTGCTTCTGCTCGCAATCACTTCTCGCGGGCGCATGAATGGCGCATGAATTTGGTCTCGATCTGCTGGACAATCCGCCGAAAGTGGCGGAGAATTCCATCATCAGCGCGGCAAAAGACCGGGCCTTGCGTCTCTCTCCATATAGCGCGTGCACGTCTTTTCAGCGGACTCGAGCCCGACCAGATCCGCCTTTGGCGGCCATTGAAATGGGAAAGTAGTGAGCCGGATCACCTGGTTCGGTGTTGCCGGTTAGGTGAGTCCGCAGTTGAGTCTGCCACCGTAAAGCCACAAATCTGGGAGGGTTCCCATGGCCGCATCACTCAAGCCGGGATGGAGTAGACCTTCGACCATCCTCTTTGCCTCCGAGATTCCTGCCAATGAAAACGCTCTCCGCTTCGCCATGGCGCAAGCCAGGGAATTTGGCGCCAATCTCAATCTCTTCCATGCAAATGACAGGCTGGTTGTGGCCGCGTCCGAGGCATCGGGCCTCCGCTTTCACAACGACGCAGCCGCCGCGCGCGTCGAAGCGGGTCAGCTTGAGCCGTATGCCGATATGGCCAGGGCGGAGGGCATTCGCTGCGAAATTATTGTGCGCCCGGGCCCGCCGGCCGAGCAGATCGCTTCGCTGCTCAAAGAGCGCCAGGGCGACAGAATTGTGATGGGCACGCATTCGCCGGGTTCCGTCGGCAAACTGCTGGTCGGCTCCGTGGCCGAAGCGCTTGTACGCACGGCAAAGGTGCCGGTCTTCGTAGTTGGTCCAGGGGTGCCCGATAGCCGCTATCGCAATTACGCGACCAGGACGATTCTCTGTGCTCTCAGCATGAATGAAGCCAGCGAGACCGTTGCAGCCCTTGCCGCAGAGATAGCGGCGCAGCATAACGCGCGGCTGATCCTGCAGCATGTGATCAAGCCCCAGGAGCGGGCCGAGGTTCTGCGCCGCAGCTCGATCGATGAGCTGGAAGGCGATCTGCTCGTACTGGTTCCGAAGAACCTGCGAAACAGGCTTCGCGTGCAGACGATCGTGGTTCCGGGCGATCCCACCGAGGAACTGCTCTATCAGGCGCGCGCCCAACAGGCTGACCTGATCGTTCTCGGCGCGCAGAGGGCGTCGGCGTTTGCCGCAGTGACCCGCCAGGGCGTGGTCTACAAGGCGCTTGCCCACGCGCATTGCCCGGTGATTACGCTTTCGCCGGCAGTGCTGGCCGAGTGCGGCGTGCGCGTGATGCACGACCATCGCGCCGAGGTCTTTCTGGCAGGCGTCTTCTAGGGTGTTTTCGGATTAGGGCAGGGCTTGCCTGCGCACAAAGCCGCTGTGATGCCCCGCCCCTCGGTGATGGTGTAAATGCGGTCGACCGCCGGCAGCCTCACCGTCTCCTTCGTTCCCGAGGGCCAATGGATTTCGGCTGTTCCCGCGTTGGTCGCGGCGCCCAACCCGAAGTGCACCCGCCGGTCGTTCGATGAGATGTAGCTGCCGCTGGCCAGCACGTCCTGGCGCTGCCGCATGCCGTCCGCTCTCAGATAGACGGTGGCTCCCGTGGCATCGCGCGGGCTCTTGCGGCCACCCACCAGGCCGATGGCAACCCAATGATGCTTATCGGGGTTCACATTTTTGAGCAGCACCGGCGGCCCATCCACGGGATTGATGACGACGTCGATCTTGCCGTCATTGAAGAGGTCGCCAAAGGCTGCTCCGCGGCCGGGAATCACAACGGCAAGGCCGGAGTCTTTCACCGGCGGAACGTATTCGAACCGGCGCGATTTCGGGCCATCCGGAACGTTGTGAAAGAGCAGCGGGCGCTCGGCGAAGGTAGTTCCCCAATCGTGCTGATCCACTTCCGGGTAAACGTGTCCGTTCACCATGAAAAGGTCGAGCCATCCGTCATTGTCGTAGTCGAGAAAGCCGTCGCCCCAGCCCACAAAGGGGATCGTTATCTGCGCGATTCCGGCCTTGTAGCTCACGTCGGTGAAGTTCAGATCGCCATCGTTGCGGAAGAGCACTTTGTAGTCATCGCCGAAATCACTGACAAAAAAATCGACCAGCCCGTTGTTTTCATAGTCGCCTGCAGCGATGCCCATCGACGCAATCTCGCGGCCGTCCTTGTTGAGCGCCAGGCCTGAAGCATAGCCCTCATCGTCAAAGGTGCCGTTGCCCTTGTTGATATAGAGGAAGTTGGGCTCTGAGTCGTTGCCGACAACCAGATCCGGCTTGCCGTCCCCGTTGAGGTCAATAAAGATCGCGGTGAGGCCGTAGTACTTGTCCTTGTCCTCGATGCCCGCCTTCACGGTCACGTCTTCGAAAGTTCCATCGCCATTGTTGCGAAAAAGATGATCGCCCTCGCCCTTGAGCCCGCGCGGTCCGCAGTTTACCGTTACGCCGCGATAGAGACATCTTGCATAGCCGACCGCTTTGCTTTCGCTGACGGGCAGATTGTCGCGATCGAAGTGAACGTAGCCCGCCACGTAAAGATCCAGTAGCCCGTCGCCATCGTAGTCGCCCCAGGCCGAGCCTGCTGACCAGTTGCCAAGCGCGACGCCTGCCGTCGGCGCAATATCGGTGAAAGTGCCGTTGCGGTTGTTACGGTAGAGCCGGTTCTTGCCGTAATTTCCGACAAAGAGATCGGGCCAGCCATCATTATTAAAGTCGGCAACAGAGCATCCATAGCCCCAGCGGTCATTCTGTACACCGGCTTCCGCGCTTACGTCGGTAAAGGTTCCATCGTGATTGTTGCGGAACAGCGCCGCATGAGGAGTGGGCTCTTTGCCGTCGAGCGCGGCGAAGGTCGAGCCGTTGACCAGGTAGATGTCGAGCCATCCATCGTTGTTGTAGTCGATCAGGCAGACGCCCGAGCCATTCGTCTCAACGATGAACTTCTTTTCCGGCGTGCCCATCTTGTGGGTCCAGCCGGCAAGGCCCGCCTGTTTTGCGATGTCTTGAAAGACGACCGTTCCGCTCGTGACAAAACCGCCGGCCGTGATGGGACGCTTCTCTTCGTCGTAGACCGGCGCGGACGCCACGCCCGAGGCTACACCGCTCTGCGCCTGTGGAGTCGCGCCGGAATCCGCCTGCTGGGATTGGCCACCAGCAGGAATGAGCAGAGAAGCGCCGATCAGAAGACGAAAAACGCCGAAACGGCCAGGCAACGCAGGGTCTCCTCCAACGGTTGCAGTGTATCGCACCGGACAAATTAGTCAGTTCATCAGCCCAGTGATGAGAACGCGCGGCCGGAAGCGCGCCGCCCTGCATCTAAGCATGCATTCAATGCTGTCAAGTCGTATTCTGAAAGGCCGGCACATGACAACGAAATCAGACGCAAACACTGCATCGCAGCCCAGGACCACCAATGACCGTTTCGGTCATTTTGCGAATGGCTGTTCGCTGTGGCTCGGGTCGAAGTGGGCCTTTGCGCTTGCTGGCGCGGTTATCGCGGTCTGGGTCATCACCGGTCCCCTCTTCCACTACTCAGACACCTGGCAGCTTGTGATCAACACGGGAACAACGATTGTCACATTCCTGATGGTGTTCCTGATTCAGAACACCCAGAACCGCGATGCCAGGGCGATCAATCTCAAGCTCGATGAACTCATTCGCGCCGTTGACAAGGCTCAGAACCAGATGATCAATAGTGAGAGTCTGAGCGATGCGGAGCTCGATCTAATCAAGCACCGGTACGAGGGTTTGCAGATGGTGCGGACAACGATCGAAAAGCGGGGCTCACTCAACGGCGCAGAAGAGTAAGCCTCGCTTTTTTCTAGAAGACCCCGCTTTTTGCCTAGAAGACTTTGAGCAGAAGCAGGACGAGAACGATGGTGAGGATCAGGCTCAGCCCGCCTCCGCCGTAGTAGCCCCAGCCCGGACCGACCCGGTAACCGCCGTAGCCGAATCCAAAGATCAGAACCAGCAGCAGAATGATCAGCAGCATTGTTTTGTCTCCTTCGTGCGCGGACAAAGTGCTCGACAAAGTGCGGGATTCAGCGCTTGACTAGCAGCCCTGATGGCGCGTTAAGTATCGAGCGCAGCATCGTGCGTCGATCTGAATTGTTTAGATGCGCGCTTCGCCGCACATATGCGTTAGCTCCGCAAAACGGCCTGAGGATGCTCACACATGACGGGCGGTTGTACGCAAAAGCCTTGATTTACGCGGTGAATGGCGATGAATTTCCAAAATGCCGAACAACCTTCGCAAGGCGCCCCTGCGTCCAAGGTAGCGTTGTCAGGAAAAACTCAGAGAGTGGAAAGCGGGAGGAACTAGCAATGCTCTGGACAATTTTTGTGATCCTCCTGGTACTGTGGCTGCTCGGAATGGTCAGCAGCTACACGCTGGGCGGGTTCATTCACATCCTGCTTGTGATCGCACTGGTGGTTCTCGTTATCCAGTTGATCACGGGGCGGAGACCAGTAGTTTGATCGCCGTTCAACTCCGAGTCGGTTAAGCAGAGTTCATGGGCCCAATCAGAGCCGGCACGGGGAATCAGAACGAAAGCCCAACCCACCAGGAGGTGGACAATGAACAAGGACACAGTGAAGGGTTCGGTCGATGATGCAGCGGGTCGCGCAAAGCGCCAGGTTGGTGAATGGACGGGAGACACCAAGGCGCAAGCCGATGGCGTCGCGCAACAGGTGAAGGGAAAAGTTGAAAAAGCTGTGGGCAACGTGAAAGACGCCCTGAAAGACGCCCGCACCGACGCCGATCGCGAGCGCCAGCGGAAAATCGAAAACGAGCGCGCTGGCAATGTGGAGAGCACGCGCTTCAATTCGACACGCGGCAACTCGTAACTCAACCATCATCCACATCCAACACCGCGGATAGTTGCGCAGATTGCGCAGCTCTCCGCGGTTTCTTTTCGAGTAGCCCGGTGCGGATCGCCGAAGAAAGAGTAGGATGCCACCGTGATACTTTGGCATGCATTCGTAGAAGCGCTGCGACCCTGGCATCTTGTAGCCTTCGCCTTGGTCTCCTTCTTTGCCTTCTATTTCATCGGGACACACAACTCACCAAAGCGGTAGCTGAGATACCGTCCGCCGAAGCTATGGCGCTTGTCTCCGGGGAGGGGTATACTGCACCCAAGGCGGTGCAGCTTCCTCAGACTTCAGGGCATTTGCCTTAAGTGAGGTGCGTCTTCCGTACGGACCACAGTTCACAGACGCTCGATCTTCCCCTGTCGGAGACTTCGCGCTGGCGAGCAGTGGCCCGCGTCCTTCGAAGTCCACTGGATGCTGTCAGTTGCGCCCTCCTTCCTGGTTCATGCTCACTCTGCGGCTCCCCTCTGCCGCATCTATCTTCCGCGCCAATTTGCGATGTCTGCTGGAGCGAAATTCCACTTCAGGCCGGAGCTGTGTGCGCGCGCTGCGGCGACACGGTGGACCAGTCCGCCATCGATCGCACTCCGATAAGTGAGGCCGGAAACGAGTTCGGGAACGAGGCCGGGGCGAGTGGGCCCCTCTGCCGCACCTGCCGTCTCGCGACGC
>JBATYG010000503.1:0-2094 GCA_049673945.1 Occallatibacter sp. | reverse complement strand
GCTTATGCGGCGGAAGGTTTTCCCGGCGAAGAGCGCTTTCATCATCAGGGTGGCCCTACCGGCTACGGAGAGCGTGAATGGATCGCCACGCCTGAGGGCCCCGAAATCGTCTCGGACCGGCAAGCCTTCGCTTGGAACCCCAGCATTCGCGGTGGCAAGGCGGAAGACACGGTGATCCTGCACAACGGCGCAATCGAATGGCTGACCGCCACGCCCGATCTGCCCGTAATTAAGGCGAGTGTCGATGGCGCGGAGTATCCGGCCGCCGGCGTCCTCGTAAAATAGCTTTAGTGAAATAGCTCTACCTGGGTGCCTCTGCGGGCTGCAGCGTCAGGCGCGCCGTAAGCACCACAAGTGCCGCCCAAAGCGCGTCTGCTCCAAGAAGGTGGGCAATCTGCAGCCACACCGGCGCGAGCAGCACGATATCCAACACCCCCAGCGCATACTGCGCAGCGAGCAGCACCAGCACCACCGCGGAGAGCACGCGATTGTCCCAGTACGCCGATCGCCTCGCTGCGCGCACCAGCAGCCATATCAAAAAAATGCTCGCGAGAAACGCAAACGTCGGATGAGTCCAGCGCCAGCGCACCAGCCATCCACTCCCACTTGAGAAATCCTGTGCAAGCGCCGACCTCAGTGAAGTTGGGGGAAACAGCGTATCGCCGAGAGCCGCAAGCGAACCGGTCACGCCCACCACCAGCACGACAAAAATACCGAGCGATGCGCCAAACGGCGCAACCAGCCGCACGTCCCTTCGCAGGTATCCGCGTTCGCGGCTTAGAAAATGCGCCGTCAGGGTCAGCGCGGCCAGCAGCAGCAGCGTATTTGTAAGGTGCAGCGCGAGGTATGGCGCCCGCAGCGGTGATGTGCTCATTGCCGTCAGGCCGAGCTTGACCAGAAGTGCCCCCAGAATTGCCTCAACCAGCGTGAATGCTACCGCGGCAATCGCCGCACCGCGAGCCAGATGCCCGCGGACCGTGCCCTTCAAGGTCCACACCAACAGCCCCACCGCCAAAAAGAACGAGAGCCCGCTCGTCACGCGGTGCGTGAACTCAATCATTGTGTCGGCGCGCGGCGAATGCTGAAGCACGGTGCCATTGCACAGGGGCCAGTGGTCGCCGCAGCCCGCGCCCGATCCCGTGGCGCGCACCAGCGCCCCCCACAGGATCACGGCTACAAAATAGATGAGCACGCCCCATGAGAACCGGCGCAGCGCGACGGAAGGCATCTGCTGTTGGTCAACGGGTGCTGCGGCAAGAGACATCGTGCAAACTCCAACCCTCTAGTGTAGAACACTCGCGCCGCAAGTTGACTTCGCACCAATAACCGCACCGGGCCTACGCGCTCAGCAACCGCACCACGTGATTCACAATCATCAGATCTTCCTCCGGTGGAATCACGCGGACCGCCGCCGACGAGTGATCGGCCGACACGGTCGCTGCGCCGCGTATGTCGTTGCGCGCCGGATCGATTGCGATGCCGAGCGCGCCGAGCCCTGCGCACACTTCGGCGCGCGTGGCGATGTCGTTCTCGCCAATTCCCCCGGTGAAGACCAGCATGTCGAGGCCGCCCAGTTCCACGAAGAAGCTTCCAATCCATCTCTGGATCGTCCACACGAACTTGTCCACTGCGAGCCGTGCCTTCGCGTCGCCGCTCGCTATCGCTGCGCGCAGATCGCGCATGTCGTTCGAGCGCTCGCTCACGCCAAGCAGGCCCGCCTGCTTGCTTGCCACGGCCTCCAGTTCATCTGCTGCGGCGTGCGTCCGCGCTTCGCGCTCTGCAATCTCGCGCAGGATGAAAAGCAGCACGCCCGGGTCGATATCGCCGGTGCGCGTGCCGCTGATCAGGCCACCCGTCGGCGTCAACCCCATCGAGGTATCAAGGCACCGCCCATCACGAATTGCCGAGATTGACGCGCCATTGCCAAGATGCGCGACGATTAATCTGCGCGGCACCTTCGGTTGCAACTGGTACACGATCGACTCATATGAAATGCCGTGCGCCCCATAACGCTGCACGCCCATCGCTCTGTATTCCGCGGGGATTGGCATCAACCTGGCAAGTTCTGAAATCGTGCGGTGGAAGTAGCTGTCG
>JBATYG010000502.1:0-2342 GCA_049673945.1 Occallatibacter sp. | reverse complement strand
GCGTTGCATGGCGCCATTGGCATCGATGGCGATCGGCGCGGCGGAGACGCCGGCGTAGCTGGTGCGGTAGCTGCCCACGAAGCCGCGTGAGTTGGCGAGCACCTTGCGCCCGGTGGCGGCATCGAAGCTGCCGCCGTCGGAGTTGGTGATGCGCAGGTCGGCGCTGAGGGCTGCGGCTTCAGCGCGGCGGGCCCACTCGATGCGCTCGGCGTTGGGCAGGGAGTAGACATCGTCGAAGTAGAGACGCTGGTCGGCGGCGATGGCGCCGTATTCGCCGGCTTCGGGCATGCCGGTGAAGGGGTCTTCTTCAGTGACGCGGGCAAGGGCAATTGCGCCTTCGACAAGCTGACGGATGCCGTCCGCGGTGAGGTCGCTGGTGCTGGCCGAGGCGGTGCGTTTGCCGAGAAAGACGCGGAGGCCGAGGGCGCGGGCGCCGGATTCCTTGAGGGTTTCGACCTGCCCCATGCGCACGTTCACGCTGAACTCGTCGCCTTCGCGGGCAACGGCTTCGGCGTCGCTGGCGCCGGCGCGAGTGGCCATGGCGACGACATCGGCGGCAAGGGATTCGAGGTCGAGTGCTTCTTGTGCGGAGATTGTCGTGCTGTCGGACATGCTTACCTTCCCGTTCCGCCAACGGTCATGCGGTCGAGCTTGATGGTGGGCATGCCGACGCCGACGGGAACGCTCTGGCCGTCTTTGCCGCAGGTGCCGATGCCTTCGTCGAGACGCAGGTCGTTGCCCACCATCGAGACGTACTTGAGTGCCTCGGGGCCGTTGCCGATCAGCGTCGCGTCGCGCACCGGCGCGGTTATTTTGCCGTCTTCAATCAGGTAGGCCTCGGAGGCAGAGAAAACAAATTTCCCGTTGGTGATGTCGACCTGGCCGCCTCCGAAGTTGACGGCGTAGAGGCCGCGCTTGACGCTGCGCAGAATGTCTTCGGGGTCGTCTTCGCCGGCGAGCATATAGGTGTTGGTCATGCGCGGCATGGGGATGCACTGGTAGCTCTCGCGGCGGCCGGAGCCAGTGTTGGCGGCGCCCGTGAGGCGGGCGGAAAGCTTGTCGGTGAGATAGCCCTTGAGGATGCCGTTCTCGATGAGCACGGTTTCCTGGGTTGCCGATCCTTCGTCGTCCACGTTGAGCGAGCCGCGGCGGCCGACCATGGTGCCGTTGTCGACCACGGTGACCTTGGAGCTGGCAACGGGGCGGCCGATGAGGCCGGTGAAGGCGGAGGTGCCTTTGCGGTTGAAGTCGGCTTCGAGGCCGTGGCCGACGGCTTCATGCAGCAGAATGCCGGGCCATCCAGGGCCGAGGACCACCTGCATGTCGCCGGCGGGGGCGGGAACTGCGCCGAGTTGCAGGATGGCGCCGCGCGCCGCTTCCTGGGCCAGATGTTCGGGGCTTTTGGTGCCGCTGAACTGCTCGAGTCCGGCCCGTCCGCCGGCGCCGGCGGAGCCTCGTGTCGAGAGGGCGCCGTCTTTGGCGATGACGAAGACGTTGAGGCGGCAGAGGGGTTGGGTATCGCTGGCAAAGGCGCCGTCAGAGGCGGCAACGAGGATGCGGCGCAGCTCTTCGCTGTAGCCGGCGCGCACCTGCACGACGCGTGGATCGTAGGCGCGGGCGGCGCGATCGGCACGCAGGATCAGCTCGAGGCGCGCGGCGAGGTCGAGGTCAAAGCCGCCGAGGGGCACGGGGTAGAGATCGGCCGCTGCTGTTTCAGTGAATCCCTGCACGGGCTGTTTCGCGGGTCCCGAGGCGATGAGCGCGGCGGTGCGCGCGGCGTGGAGAAGGCGCTCGGGGTTGAGGTTGTCGGTATAGGCGTAGCCAGTGCGTTCGCCTGAGAGCACGCGGATGCCGCACCCGGCGCTTGTGCCCTGGCTCGCAGATTTGACGATCTGCTCGTCGACGCCCAGCGACGTGGAGGTAACTGACTCAAAATAAAGGTCGGCGTAGTCGCCGCCGGCGGAGAGAGCCTCGCCCAGGCAGCGCTCTAGCAGCCGCTCGGTGATGCCGAACTTCTCAAAGAAATAGCGTCTGTGACTGATGGCAGAGGAAGCTGCGGGAGCGGTCATCGTAGTTCCAGTTTACGCCCGGCCCGGCTTGCGCGCCGCGGCGGGTGGCGCCCAGTTGCGCGGCCCATTTCCTGTCTTGATGCGGCATTTTCTGAACCGGTTCCGCGGGGCGCAATGCACGTGCTACATTTTCGCCATGACAAAGCTTTGGGCTGCAGTCTTTCTTGTTGTGTTTGCCAGTTCTGCATTTGCCGCTCCCGTCCACCATCACCACCATCATCATCACCATCACCACCACCGCGCATAACCGGGGTTTCAGGGACGGCCACAAAG
>JBATYG010000501.1:0-5438 GCA_049673945.1 Occallatibacter sp. | reverse complement strand
CGCCAGTACGGCCATGCGAGAGAAGCTGCCCGCGCGCGGCAGAAGGCGCAGCCTGCCAATTCGCTCAGGAATCAGGGGTAGTGTAAAGGGAGCCGCGATGAGCATGAGCAGCACCGGCGAGCGAAAGTTTGCGAGCAGATTTATGCCGACCATGCCGATGAGCACAAGCGCGCACAGCAGATAGCGGCGAATGTGAAAGAGATAACTGCCGGCAAGAACCGCGAGCAAATTGACACCCGTGGCGTATCCAAACTTCCAGGGATCATCCGCGGCGAGATCGGTGGGCGCAAATCTTGCAATGAGCAGCGAGCCTATTGCAAAGCCAACCATGAAGCCGAGCTTACGCCTCTGGTTTTGGCCGAGGAGGACGACGAAAAATGCGAAGTCGATCGCGAAGAAGATGATGGTCGCTTCGCCGCGGGTCCAGTCGACGAAGGGAGTCTGACGATAGAGATCGGCAATAGCCTGGCTGACCAGCCAGAGCAGCATGAGGATGTAGATTGGCTTGACGCCCACCCGGTTGAGCCTCCTGCCCTGGACAACCAGGAGAAGAGGAAGGGTGAAAAGCATAATCAGTTCTGCGATTGGCAGTTCACCAATAACCGGGACATTAAAGGACAAGGTGAGGCCGGTGATGAATGCGAGCAGGTCAGCGGCGATTGACACTGCGTCCCGGCGAGTCCAGATGGCGTTGAGAGACTTCCGAAGGGAAAGCGCTCGACGCGCTGGCTTCGCGCTGGAGCGAGTGCCCAGCGGAACTCTGCCGGCGTGCCAGGGGCGTACAGGATGCATGGGATGAAGCTTTCAGCTTCGCGGGAAGCGTGCTGTGTGCCAGGGAGGAATGCGCGCTGCTTGAGAGGATTTGCGCTGCGACTGGATGGCTGCGCGTTACTCGGGATTGCGCTCGCCGTAGTACTCGTAGTATTTGCGGCCGTAGTACTCGGAATACTCAGGGGCCTTGAAGTCGACGGCATTCACGGCGACTCCGAGCAGGTGCGTACCCGAACGATCGAGCAGATCCACGGAGCGCTGCACGACGTGACGCTGGGCAGCGCCATAACGAATGACGAGAATCGCCGCGTCGGTGAGGCGGCCGAGGATGGAAGCATCGGTGACAGCAAGCACGGGCGGTGTGTCGATGAGGATGAAGTCGTAGCTGCTGCGTAGCTCGGCAATGGCTCCTTCCATCTGTTTCGATCCCAGCAATTCCGATGGCAGCGGGGGGATGGGGCCGGAGGTCATGATGTGAAGGCTCGGCAGTTCGGGCCACTCGAGAATTGCGTCCTCGAGAGTCGATTTGCCGGAGAGCACCGAGGAGAGCCCGAGGCCCTTACCCATGCGGAAGCGGAGATGCACGCTGGGCCTGCGCAAATCCGCGTCGATGAGCAGAACACGCGAGCCATTGAGCGCGAAGGTGATTGCGGTGAGCGTCGCAATGGAGCTCTTTCCCTCGGCGGGCCGGGTGCTGGTAATCATGAGCACCTTTGGAGGCGCGCCCGGACTCGAAAGCAGGATCGATGTGCGGAGGCCGCGCAGGGCTTCGGCCATTCTCGACCACGAGGATATGCCCCTGGAAACGGCGGCCTCTCTGAAGGCGGAGGGGACGAGCTCGTCCGCTTCGACTGACGGGATAGCAGCGAGCAGCGGCATCTGCAGCGTCTGCTCAATATCGGTCATGGTTTTCAGGTTGGTATCGAGAGACTCGAGCAGAAGCGCGAGGCCGAAGCCGATCATGAGCCCAAGCGTCGTTCCGATAGCCGCGTTGATCCTGGTCCTGGGCGAACTGGGATAAGTGGGAATGTCTGCGCTGTCGACGACGTGAATGGACGTTGTGTGCAAGCCGGCGATGATACCGGCTTCCTGCAGGCGCTGCTGCAATCCGTCATAGAGCAGGCGGTTGGCCTCATACTGGCTGCGGGCGAACTCGAATTGAATTCCCTTCTGCCCATTGTCAAATGCCTTTTGCTCTTCGTCGCTCAGACTCTTGCGCAGCATCTCTTCGTTGGCGCGGGCGGCTTCGAATTCCTTTTCCGCTCGGGTGATCTCGGCATTTTCCGCGGTCTTCAGATTGTGCTCAAGCTGATCGATCTGCGCCTTGATCGCCCGAAGCGGCGTGTAGGCCGAGCCGTAAGTCTGCATCATCGCGGTATATTGCGTGCGCAACTGGGCGAGTTGCTGTTTGGATGCCTGCAGCGCGGGATCGGCAAATGCGGCCGCATCAATAACCTCGGGAGGCGAGTTCTGAATAGAGCGGAGACGGGCTTCCTTGACCATGCGGTCGACTTCGACATCCGCGAGCTGCTTGTTCATTTCCTCGAGGCTGGCCGTAATGACGCTGTCTTTTGTATCGAGGCCAACGATGCCCAGATCCTTCTGGTACTTGATCATCTGCTGCTGGCTCTTCTCGAGGTTGCCCTTGAGATCGTTGAGCTGCGAACTCAGCCATCCTGAAACCTTCGCGGTCGAGGCGTAGTTGTCGCGGAAGGAGCGCTCAATGTAGTTGTCGATGAGATTGTTAACGACGAGACTGGCGAGGTTCGGATTGTGAGAGGTGAAGCTGATCGCCAGGATCGTCGTATGCCCTTGCCGGGCAATGTTGAGGCGACCGCGAAAGACATCGACGAGCGTGTCGCGCACTGCAGGCTGGGAAAGATCCCAGGGACGGCCGTTGGGCAGCGGGAGGAAATCCGGATTGCTCTCAAGGTGGAGCGACTTGATGGTCCCGAGCGCCAGGGTGCGGCTTTGAAGAATCTCGGTTTCGGTGTTCAGTTTTTCAGCGTCGTCGCCGCCATCAAAATCCTGAATCTGGGTAAGTCGGAATTCGTCTGACCTGTCGGGTACGATCTCGACCTGCGCAGATGCGGTGTAGAGCCGCGTGCTCATGAAATTGACGATGATTGCCGCCGTGAGCCCGATGGCGGTAGCGGCCAGAATCAGCCAGCCGCGCTTCTTAAGGAACTGGACGAATTTCCCGACGGAGTCTTCGCCCGAAATCGGACTCTGTGGCAGACCAATCTCTGCAGAAGCGGGCAGCACGGGTTCGGCGGTTTGAAGGGAAGATGATTTCACGAGTCGCTGTTCCTCAGGCAATGCTTTCTGGGTTTTTGGCGGCACAGGCCGCGGGCCCGACGGCTTCAGAAATTGCTGGCCGTTATGGATCTCAGTCGAGGCTGAGGCCGGGAGCGGCGTCGCCTGCGGCTTTGAGCGAAGGCCCATGCACGCGCACAGGGAGAGAGTCGAGAAGCGTGTCGGCCCATCGCTCGGGCGAATACTGCTCTGACAGCAGATGGCTGGCATGCGACATGGCATCGAGGCGCGCATTGCTCATGGCGCCAACCCGCATCATGAGCGCAGCGAGCCCTTCGGCGTCTCGTCGACCGAAGATAAATCCGTTGTAGTTTGGCTGCACCAGGTGAACCGCCGCTCCTACCGCTTCAGAAGCCAGCACAAGCAGACCGGCCGAGGCCGCCTCATGAACAACCAAAGCCCACGGCTCGAAGTCGCTGGGAAGAACCAGGCAACCGGCGGCGGCAAGCCTGGCGGGCATTTGCCCGGGCTGAACAAAGCCTTCGACAGTAATGGCAGCTTCGCCTTCGAGGTGCGCGCGCAGCGGACCAGCGCCGCAGCAAATCAGCGGCCATGGATCGCGCGCCGTGTCGCGGTAGATGCGGTAGGCACGAACCAGCGTATCGATACCCTTGGACGGCACAAGACGGCCCAGAAAGATGAAGGCGCGGGGAACGGGCTGCGATGCAGCGATGCGCGCGCGATGCACCGCGGATAATCGGGGCCGATCGCAAGAGAGCGATCCGCGCAGGATGTCGCGCGGGCTGAAGCCCATCTTGCGGGCAAAGATGGACTGCCGCTCACCGGGCACCCATGCCACATCGGCGGCGGGACGCAGATGGAAGGGAGCGATGAGCGTACCCAGCCTTTGCTTGAGGGTGCCATTCCATGCATTGTCCATCAACATCACACGCCAGCAGGTGTTTGCGTACTTTTTCGCGAGGCGGCGATAGGGTGCAATGTGCCAGCCGGCCATGATCATGACATCGGGCGCGAACGCTTCGATTTTTTCCGGCAGCGCTCCGAGGTCATCCTGGGTTCGCCAGGTGAGCCTGTTCCCGATCCATGCGAACTGGCTCTGATCATAGGGCGCATCCTGCCCCGGGGCCTGATGGCTGAGAAAAATCTCAACGCCGTCGCGGGAGGCCAGCTCCCTGAGACAGGCATTGAGATAGCCAGTGAAACCGGACCACAGGACTGCCACCCTGGTCATGCTGCGCCCCTCCCCGCGAAGTGTTGAAGATGCGAGGCTATGCGAAAGCCGAGGCCCTCGGCGCGGTAGAGATAGCGCCAGACCTCGTCTGCGACGCTCCAGGAACGCCCGCGCACCTGCCTGAAGATTCGCCGGGCGTCGGCCCTGTACTGGGTATTCAGACTGCCCGATCCGGAGATGGAGGAGGGGTGGATGCGGAAACCGGCAAGATCGGCGTCGATGTAGCCCGCGCGCGCGCCGCGGCTCACCATGGTAACGAAGAGTTCGCCATCCCAGCAGGTGCGGTTCTCGATGTTGAATCCCCCGGACTGCCGGAAAGACGCTGCGCGGAAGAAGGTGGATTGCTGGAGCCACTGCGATCCGCCATAGAAATAACGCCGGGCTGTGAAGTCGCGCGCTCTGTAATGCTTCAGCCGGTTGCCTTCTCCGTCGATCACGTGGCCATTGCCGAAGGCAATGTCGCATTGGGGGTTGCGGCTGAAAAAGTCTGCGACACGCTGCAGCGCACCGGGTTCGAGCAGATCGTCGGCGTTGAGAAACCCGAAGATCTCGCCGGTTGCGCGAGCAAACCCCTTATTAAGGCCGTCGGAGGCACCGTGATCGGGCTCAAAGATCAGGTGTGCGATGCGATCTCCGTAACTGTGGACAATCTCGCGGCTGCTGTCTTTCGAACCGGGATCGACAACGATGTAATCAAGGTCGGGGTAGCCCTGCTGCAACACGGAATCGATCGCCGCCCGCAGGTAGGTGGCTTGATTAAACGAAAGAGTGACTATGCTGATCTTCATCGTGCTTTGCAATTGGCCGCTCTCGAATGCGGCGGCTGAGATTGCTGCCTTGGATGGACTATGGGTGGTATGCGTAGAGGATCGGGCCGGTGAGGGCGATTGCAAAGGCGGAGGCGCGCGTGAGGGCGTCTTTGATGGCGCTAGGCGTGACGAAAACAATGTCGTCTTCATGCACGACCGGATCCACGGCCTTGCCGCGCAGGATCTTGCTAATATCGATCTCCTCTGCAACACGGATCCCATCGGGCTGCGTGCGGATCAGGTAGGAATGCTTCTCCGACGTGAGCGGCACGGTGCCCCCGGCAAGCGCGATGGCCTGCGACAGTGTGATCTGCGGGGAGCCGCAGAGCGAATAGGCGCCTGGCTTGGCG
>JBATYG010000500.1:0-2467 GCA_049673945.1 Occallatibacter sp. | reverse complement strand
CAATCAAGATCGATGACGAAATTTCGAAACAAGAGATTGCGCAATCGGTGGCATTTGTCGTGGAATAATATGTGTCTCGCGCAACCAGGTTATCCGGCTTCAGATCGGGAAACTCGCGCGGGCAATTTCAGGATTAAGATCCGCCAGGGACGCCTCGGTTCACCTTTACGAGTAGTGATGACGTACGAGTGATGACGCGCAGGCTCCATTTCGCTTTCTTCGTTGCGCTGATCGCCATGGGCGCCGTTCCCCTTCGCGGAGCAGCTCCCGGATCGGTTTCAGGTGTAGTGCGCAATTCCGCCGGTGTTCCACAGATCGGCGCGGTCGTACAACTCCTGCGTCCTGACCTCAATGTCGTCGCCATCGTCTACACCGATGACAAGGGGCGCTTCTCCATCCCTGCCGTTCTGCCGGGTCGCTACGCCCTCAAGGCGATGGGATCGTCGTTCCTGCCGTCTCTGCGCGAAGGCGTGCGCGTCCGCCGCGGCACCGTAGTCAATCTGACGCTCAACACGCTCTACGAGGTCATGCAGTGGTTCCCGACCCAGCCCCGCGCGGCAAACGCGCAGAAGGATGATTGGGCATGGACGCTGCGATCTGCCGCAAACCGGCCTCTTCTGCGCTGGCTTGAGGATGGCCCTCTCGTCGTTGTCTCCGATGGCAGCGGCGCCAGGCCGAAGCTCAAAGCCAGGCTCATCGCTACCGGCGAGCAGGGCACCTTTGGCGAAAGCGGCGAGCGCATCACTGCTTCGGTTGAGAACACGCCATCCGACAGCCGCGAGCTCCTTGCCCGTGTCGACTTCGATCCCCACACCGATGCCGGAATGGAATCGATGCTGGGGTTCAGGCAGGAACTGGGCTTCGCCGGGTCAGTGCAGTCGCTGGCGGCAATTGCCATTCATCCGGAAATTGAGACGCAGGGCGCCGAAGGCGTCGACGAACTGGCCATGCGCTCTTGGGAAAACATCAACCTGGGCGACACGCTGCAGGCCGAGGTCGGCGCCGAACAGGTCCTTGCCCGTTTCGATCAGAACTCACCCAACACCGTAGTAGCCGCGCTTCCTTTTGCTTCAGTCGGCTTGCGCGCCGGCAATGACAGCGTCATTCGCTACCGCATGAGCACCTCGGTCCCTGCGCGTTCCGGGGCCGATGAATCCGAGGCTGCCTATTATCTGCCTCAGCTCGCTGCCCGCAACGGAGCGCTGACTCTCGAGCGTGGGATGCACCAGGAACTGGGTTGGGAGAGGCAGACAGACAGTTCAGCGGTTGCCGTCATGGTCTTCGCCGACAGCATCAGGAACCCAGTGATCGAAGCTACGTCGCACATGGTTGCCGGCGGCTCCTCCTTCAACTCCGGCCCGAGCTCCGGCAATGTGCTTTTCGATCCGGCCAGCGGCATTCTCCACACCGCCGGTCCCAATTACAGCTCCGCCGGCTTCGTGGCGACCGTTGAACGCAGCCTGCCTCACGGTCAGCGCCTCCGTCTCAGTTACGCCAACGGCGATGCGCTTGCGATGCCTGTTGTGTCCCATCCGCTCCCGCTTGCAGAAGTCTTTGCCGCCGGCCGTCCGCGCCGCGTCCAGACCTACACGCTCTCGCTCTCGGGAACTCTCGAAGGCACCGGAACGAAATGGCGTGCCAGCTATCGCTGGCAGCCTGAGGATACCGTCACGCCGGTCGCGCCCTTCTCCGTTGAATCAATCGAGCCCTATCTGAATCTCCATCTGCGCCAGCCCATCTGCGTCCGGCACGAAGGCGGCAGCAGCATCGAAGCTCTGCTCGACGTCAGAAACATGCTCGCCGAGGGATACCGCCCCTACGTCTTGAGTGATGGCTCTCTGCTCGTCTTCGCGCAGAATCAGCGCGCCATTCGCGCCGGTCTGGCCTTCACGTTTTAGCCCGTCTCGCCTGCTCCCATCCGCTTTGGAATCCCCCTTTGTCTGTGCTATATTTTCTTAAGTGCGGCAGTCATCTCAGCCTGCATTCCGCCATCATTTTGTTCTTCCGGCGGCGCACCTCTCACCCCGCTGGACGCGTAGCTCAACTGGCAGAGCATTCGGCTCTTAACCGACAGGTTGTAGGTTCGATTCCTACCGCGTCCACCATCTAAATCCCCAATAAATACGCGACGCCCAGCCACGTCTCACGCTACGTACCCACTGCCATCATTTTCAGAGTGAGGCTGAAAGTGAGTGCCCCCCTTCTGGCCCTTTGTCGAACTGGTAACTTCCGGTTTTCCGACAAACCACCCGCAACGCTTCTGAGGCGATAAGCTGGGCGAGGAGGCTCACCAGCAAGTGCGATATAAGCCGGTTGTGGAGCGGAGTCGCTCCGAGATCGAGGTTCTGTTACGCGGTAGCGAAGGTGGCGACATTGGAGACGGTCTTCTGAGTGCCGCGTACTACGACCCAGATTGGCGTTGGGTCCAAGGTCAATGCCTCTCCTTTTCGCGTCACCAAGATAGAAA